>JAHDDN010000008.1 GCA_020629335.1 Chitinophagales bacterium
AATACAACACAATGCAATGAATTACAATGATTTATGTATGTGAATTTTGTTCAACGGACGGGTGTAAATGTCGTACACCCGCATAGGGTGTATGAACATTTTACACGGTGTTATACACTCGTCTATTTTTTATTAATCTTGAAATTATAAATTATGAAAAAAGTACCTACTAAAATCTATTTACAATTTGTCCCTGAAGGCGATAAGCCCGTTGATGATTATTATGACACCGATGAGGTGACTTGGTGTGAAGATAAAATAAATAAAAATGATGTTGAGTATTTAAAATCAAGTCTCTTTAACAAGATTGAAAAGACATTGACCGAAAAAGATATTATTGATTTTGGATTTACAAAAGTTGATGGTGAGTACGAAATGCAAATTGGAGTTGATACTGATGAAAAAGACGGATTAATTCCGATGAAAATTTTACTTGGAAATTCTTGGGCAAATAATGTTGAATTTTCTCTTTTGCTATGCGAAGGTCAAAGGCTTTATTTACAAGTCAATTCCTTAGAGCAATTACAGGTATTTATAAATTCTATCAATCGTTACGAACCCGTTTGGTAGTCATTAAATGGCGTAGCCTCAATAAATCCTTTAATCTTGGATTTAGCAGGATTGGATTTATTGATGGTGTATAACGGCTACGCAACCACGACGTGACGAAGCGAATGCGAGGCATGAGCGTTGGTTGCTTTGTTAGCTGATTTTCATTTAATAATAGTAACATTACCTTTCCTCGATTCTTCAATATTCCCCACATCATAACTACAGAACCATACATAGACTCCCATTGGTAGTGAATTATTTTTAATGGTACCATCCCACTGTGAATAAATATCTTTGCTTATATAAACCAATTGCCCCCACCTATTAAATATTTTTAGTGTATAATTGTTAATATCACAACTTGTTATAACGCCAAACGTATCATTAATCCCGTCATTATTAGGAGAAAATGCAGTTGGAAAAATTGTACAGTTACTACATTTAAAGGTTTCTAAATTTAAAGTTACTAAGCTGTCACATCCTTCCGTTCCTTCATAACTAAGTTCATACACCCCTGAACTTGACAAGAACCTTCCATTCTCTAAAGTAATACCCTTCTCTTCGCAGACCAAAGTATCTTTAAAAACATTTTCACTACTGACTTTAATAATGTCGTAATTTATCTTTAAGCTATCACATCCATACTGATCTAATATTATATTTTCATACTCTGAAACTTCTTCATTAATTTCTGTTCCGTCTGGTAAAAAAACACTTTCATCCTCACATACTAATAAATCTATGAATAAACTTTCAGACTGGATTACTTCCGCTGTTTTAGGGTCAGAAATCATATAACAATTTATATTTTCTACATTTAGAGGGGAACTTCCAATAATAAAACGATAATAGCTTAACGTACTAGGACTGATAGTCAATAGACTATCAAGGGTGGGTGTGCCAATGTTAACCCAATCAATATTATTTGAGCTATACTGCCATTGA
This sequence comes from Chitinophagales bacterium, assembly GCA_020629335.1. Next base: position 1,498 of record JAHDDN010000008.1, read on the forward strand.
ATATAATGCTCATCGTATGGAGTATTTTCATAAAAAGCTGAAATTGTTGCGCTATCTTCTAAACAAACACTAAGACTTCCATTAGGTAAAATATTTGTTATTGGTCCACAAGGTTCAAATGAAATATTATCTAGTGCTAAATCATTACCATAGCCACCTGGTGCATTATTTCTTAGTGCTAACTCTAACGAAGTTTCATTGTCAGCAGTAATATATTCAGCTTTATAGGTATGCCACTGCTCATCTTGGGGAATATCTCCCGTTTGTAGAAGAATTTCTCCATTTAGTAGAAAATCTATATTTGGAGATATTGCACCGCTAATACCAACCTCTATCATATTTACTATATCCGCACTAAACTCATATTGAGTATTTTCGCATAAATTATCAACTATTTGTTTGTAAAACAATCCTGGTTCATAACTTGCATTTACAACCATCATGTAGCCATTGTCTGAATTTGAATTATCCATAGTTTCATGCCAACTAACAAATAAATCAGGCCATAGACCAGTATTATTGGTAATTGTATACTCCCCATCATTTGGAGGGGGTGAAGTTTCATAAATATATCCTGGCGCAATCAAAGGGTCATAATTAATGATATTCTCGTTACCTCCACCAAAATCCCCATCACTAAAGATATTATAGCCTAATGTACCAGAACATTGTCCATTAGCTATAAGTGACCTAAACAATAATAAAAAGAGAAAAACAATGTATGCAACATATAATTTCATGGATTTTAATTTTATTCATGTAATTTTATTTTTCAGCTAACTCCTTTATAAGTGAAACTCCTCATTTCCAGAATGTACAAGGTCAAATATAGTAAATATTATTTTATTAGTAGCTGTTTACTATTGGTATTTTGAAGATAAATGAGCCTTTTCGCTTAATTGATTTAAGCACTTAAAATCACTTAATAAGCGCTTATAAGTACTTATTAAGTGCTTAAAGTGGCTACAGAGAGGCCTTTTTTAGTGATGAGTAAGGAATTTACTAGCGTGCAGCGATGAGTGTTGTTGATTCTTATTAAGTCGTACTAACTTTTTCTCTCATTAAGTCGTGCTTAGTATGACTTAATGAGAGTCAACAGCGTGTAGCTTATAGTTTTTTTACTCATCACTCATCACTATGCACTCATCGCTATTTTCGGCTTAGGGATGGAAGTGGTATGTGGCGTTTATGATGCGACTTGCGGCGCTTAGTGATGCGCATGGCTGGCCCGAAGGGCAGACAAGCAGCACTTAGCAGAGCTGGAGCAACATAGCCACATAAGAACGGACAGCCCGACCATGCGCCTTCGGCGAATGCATAATGCGTAATGATGAATGATGAATTTGCTCGTGCTGCGCACTCGCTTTTACGTGCGCATGGGAAGCCCCAAAATAACGATAAACTATGAATTATAAATGATAAATATTATGGACTTAACGACCAAAAATCCCTGATATAAACTCGACCATTACCAGCAACATTAAAATAATGAGTCCAATATAAAGAGCTCCTAAATAAGTAAACAATCTGGCAAAAAAGGTGCTTTCTTCTGGAATGTGTTTGGCTCTATAGATACTCATGCTTCCTACTATCACTCCTGCTGCGACCATAAGTGTTCCGCCCATCATACTGATACCACCAATTTTAAATATTTTTCTGAGGATGCTGATTTCGTTAATCGTACTTTTAAAATAGAACTGTAAAAATAAAGGACCAAAAACCAACAAAAAACCTAGTGAGACTAAAAGCATGGTCGGTTTTGTTAGTGGTGGAAAGAAGTTCGTTGTTTCTTCGGCTCGTTTTATCATAATTAGTCGCTCATCTATTTATTAGAAATCAAGGACAATAGTTTATGTAAATATAATAAAATTTCATCAAGAATAAACTTTGAGGGATAAATGTCGCTAAGATTTCGAAAAGGTAAATCGTCACAAGCGAAACGCTTACGACAGAGGGACTAAAAATAAAAAATTAATTATTCCTCCTCAGCAGATATTATTTGATAATATTCTTTACCACTTAATGTACAGCTAATAAAGTCATTATATTGATCTTGATTTAATCCTAATTGAGAAGCAAGGTTTTTCGCTTTTGATGGACCGAAATTATTTTTATGGGGATTTGGAATCTTGACTGTGCTAAAATAAACAGAATCAATATATATTTTTCCTCTCCAATGTGCTGCTTTCTTATTGGGTACAATTGGAGAGATTTTATTCAAAATAGCATTTCGAACTTCTTTTTCAGTAAAGTTACGATATGCCATCCATAATTATTTTTGAAGAGAATTTTTGTCTTAATGATTTTGCCTTAGGAGATAATTCATGCTTTTTGACAAATAAGTCATCATACAAGTCATCTAGATCAAGTTTAAGCTCTTCAATTACTTCTATTAAATCATCAGAATAAGAGAAAACATTGAGTTCTGGAATTGATGCTACAAATTGATTGTCTTCTATCTCCAGAGTTATTTTTAGTGGTGATTTAAATTGTAATATAGAAGTACAAGTCAAATAATAATATACTTCACCTTCGTCAAACGACTTATCTATTATGTGACTTACTGTACAGCCTCCTTTTAAATGCTCCACGAAATCATATGCCGCTTGCTTATCATCAAAAGGTCGGCTATCTAAAAGTAAAACGCCATCTAATGTAATCTTGAAATAATGACAATCTTCACCTTTACAAACTTCGTATACGTAATTCTCAGCTCCAGAATTTAAGTACTGATTTAATTGATTTATGGCCTCAGCTCTAGTATCAAAGTCAATACTTCGAAGTACTGGATATCCGCGAGAATCAAGGCAGTCAAACCTAAATTCTGATTTTCTCTTAACTATTTCACAAGTGTACATAATATTAAAGGAACGGTTTAATCAATGATTAAGTTCAAAGATAATGAATTGGCTTTTCACAATCAAATGAATATTAGGAAAATAGCAGGATTACAGGTTTTTCGGGATTAGCTTGGCTGATAATAAAAATACAAGTGCGATCACTTGTGGTCGCCCAATTGAAAGCAATAGTGTATAGCGATGAGCATTTGATTTTTTCAAACACTCATCGCTCATCACTATGCATTCATCGCTAGTAAGTTATTTACTATCCATTCTGACAATCTTGGGCTGGAAGGTACCCACGATGTCTACTAATTCTGTTTGGTAATTCATGACTTTTTGGATGTCTTTATAGGCCATTGGAGCCTCATCCAATCCGCCTCCTATGAGGGTGACACCTTTCTCTAATAGATGATCTCTCAGTTCACTTTTAGTAATAGAATTACGAGCTTTGGAGCGAGACATTTGACGGCCTGCACCATGGGAGGCGGAATTAAGGGAAGTCACTACTCCCCTACCTCTGACGATATAACCAGGCGCTGTCATTGAACCTGGAATGACGCCTAAGACACCTTTGCCAGCTGGTGTGGCTCCTTTACGATGTACAATGACTTCCCTCCCATCACTTAACATTTCTTTCCAAGCGAAATTGTGGTGATTCTCTACTACTGCTATAGGTTTGATAGACAATTCTTTGGAAATTCTTTTGTGAATTTGGTGGTGACAGGCCGAAGCGTAATCTCCTGCTAAATTCATTAAATTCCAATATTCTTGTCCTGCTTCTTGATCCATTTTTAGCCATGCTAAATGCTGTGCATGACGTGGTAATCTACAAGTATCTCTGGCTAATTGAGTATAGTAAGTCGCAATCTTTGCGCCCAAGCCTCTGGAGCCTGAATGCGAAAGCAAGCCCATATAACGACCAATCTCTAAGCCAAATTCATTATTGGGATCGCTGATCTCTACTAGGCCAAATTCTACGAAATGATTACCTCCTCCAGAGGTGCCGATCTGTCGATAAGCCTTATCTCGTAATTGCTTAGCTAACTTAAATTCGCTAAATTCTCGTCTTTCAAAAATAGGGTCATCTATGGGTTCTTTGAACTCACTGCCCATTCCGAAACGGGTGTTTTTTACTAATACATTCTTTAATCGTGATTTGTGTCCGTCTAAATTTTTGACAGGTAATCTATATATACTTAAGCACATTCGACAACCGATATCAACGCCAACCCCATAGGGAATGACAGCATTTTCTGTAGCAAGTACTCCCCCTATTGGTAGTCCGTAACCTTGATGGGCATCGGGCATTAAAGCCCCTTCAGCAACAATAGGCAAACTCATAGCGACCTTCATCTGATTGACAGCAGATGTTTCTATGTTTTCTTCGCCATAGATTTCAAAGTCTTTGTACAGGATTAATGATTCTTCCTTAATTTTTTCCTTTTCGGAATCAGTCGTTAAGGCCACTGCTAATTTGGTGAGATATTGGTGTTCTAAAAATCTTTCTGGATCCTTTAATACGGCTTCCATTAGATTTAACCTTTTTTCTTTGGTTGATTTTTTATAATATCTCGAAAGGATGCCTAAGGCGATTCCTACTGATTTGTTAGATGGGAATCCTAAGGCTCTTAGTTCTTTTCCTTTTATTTTGGGCTTTGCCATTATGATTTGATTCTTAGGGTTAGAATTAGAGGGGCATAAAAAAAGCCCCATTTAATTTAATTAAATCGGGCTTGATAAGATTCTTCTTAAGTAGAATCCATAAAAAAACCCGAACGCTATAAATATAGGTTCGGGCTTGATTTTTTATATAGTATGACTTACATAAATAGTAGAGTTATCCGAACCTATAGGGGTTAACCATAGGCACTGTGGCGCTATATTTACGTAATACTTTCATGGCTATATTTTTTATTGGGTTTTAAAAATGTTGTTTGCTTAGTTCAAGTTAGGGCGACTACAAGAGTCGCCCCTACATTTTTTTTATTGCCTGCTTTTTGACCTATTAATGTCTTTGGTTTTGTGCAGACTCTTGTATAACTATCGCTAATGAAAATGAGTTCCTTAACCGAAGTTTATTTTACAGCTTTTACAGAATAGCCTTCTTTTTGGAGTAATCTGATTACTCCATTTGGGCCACCTAAATGCCCTGCCCCTACTGCGATGAAAGTGGGTTGTTTTTTCATGATAGCTGGTAGTGCTTTTACCCAATTTTTATTTCTATTAGTTAAAAGCACCTCTTCAAAATCACTATCCTCATCTGATTCTTCTTGAACCATAGTGTACATTCCATCTACATCTTGAGATTTGTACACTTCTATCATATCTTTCATAACCTTAACTTGCTCATCAAAGTCATCTACGTATTCCATGAGCATTTCTGCTTGCTCTTCTAAGGAGATTTCATCTATGAAGCTCATTTGTTCTTCTATGGTTTCTAAACCGATGATCTCTAAGTCATTTTCCTTCGCCATTTTAGCAAATGACATTTCGTAGCTTTCTGTTGCTTCGCCTATGATCTTAGGATAAAGGAAGGATTGTGCATAGAATGGTTTTACGTTCTTGTAGAAGATTTCTCCCATACCTGTTGTTTCAGACATGAATTTGACAAACTTTTTATAATCTTCTGCACCTAACAAACCTTCTAGGTTTTGCCCCTCTGGCATAACCATCGCTGACATCATAGTCGCCTGCATACTTGGATCATCTATTTTTACTTCCATAGCTACCAGATCACATTCACTAAACTTCTCTTTGAAGACATCGTGCATGAAGTAATCTGATTTTGAAATAATGTGGATGGTGCCAAATAGATAGGAAGGTTCTGATAAGCCTTTACCACTTACTTCCCAAAGAAGGGATTTGTCTAAAGTAGACTCTGCTTTTGATACCGCAGAAGTTCCTTTTTTGGTAGCGGAGCAAGCTCCTAATAAAAATAGCATTCCACAGATGATTGCCATATTAATGATTGATTGTTTCATTTTATTTTTTTAAACTGATTGTATGTTTATTGAGCATAACGGAATCATTTAATAATACCAAATTGCCGAGATTGGGCGACCACAAGGGTCGCCCCTACTTATTATTTTATATACACAAATTCAAGGTAGATTTACACCTCTAATTTGCTGAGGTTGTCTTGGAAGATAGCTAATTTTTCTTCTGCATCAGCTAACTTCTTGCGTTCGCTATTTACGACTGCTTCTGGGGCATTGTTTACAAATCGTTCATTACCCAGCTTTTTATTGACTGATTTAATGAAGCCTAAAGTGTATTCAATTTCCTTGCGCAGTTTTTCTGCTTCTTTCGCAACATCTATTTCTGCACCTGTATCAATGAAGAAGTTATCTTGATTGATGATAAAGCTTACTGTATTGGGTTTATCTTCTGTCGTATGATCGAAACACTCTAAGAAAGCCTTCTTCTGAATGATGTTCTTGAATGAATCATAATAAGCTGGCGTTTCTGATTGGAAGTAGAGCTTCATCATATCTCTTTGCTTCAAACCTGCCTGATTACGAATATCTCTTACTTTCGTGATGATAGACTTGGCAAACTCCCCTTTATCAATCGCTAATTGATCATAATCGGCAGCTTTAGGGTAATCACTCATCATAATGCTATCCTTATCTGCTCTTTCTTTCATTAGATGATAAACTTCCTCTGTGATAAACGGCATGAATGGGTGTAATAGTTTCATTAATGCCTCGAAGAATTCAATGGTTTTATCGTAAGTATATTGATCAATTGGGCTACCGAAGTCTGGCTTCGTCATTTCTAAATAAGCCGAACAGAAGTCATTCCAAACGAAAGAGTAAAGCGTCTTGATAATTTCAGACAAACGGTAAGTTTCGTACATCTTATCTGTCTCTTCAATTACTTGACTTAACTTATTTTCAAACCATTGAATGGCTGGCTCATTATCTTCGTTCTTACCTTCTGTGATTTCAAAACCTTTCATTAATCGAAGGGCATTCCAAATTTTGTTATTGAAATTACGGCCTTGCTCACAAAGCTTGTCTTCAAATAATAAATCACCTCCTGCTGGAGAAGAGAATAATAATCCCATACGTACCCCATCTGCCCCAAACTGCTCAATTAAGCCCAATGGGTCAGGAGAATTACCTAGTGATTTAGACATCTTACGCCCTTGCTTATCACGAACCATACCCGTAAAGTAAACCGAATGGAATGGACGTTCTCCTTTAAATTCATAACCTGCCATAACCATTCTGGCTACCCAAAAGAAGATAATATCCCAACCTGTTACTAATACATTGGTTGGATAGTAGTAATCTAATTCTGATTGATCATCAAATCCATTGAATACAGAAATAGGCCATAACCAAGAAGAGAACCAAGTATCTACCACATCTTCATCTTGTCTGAGATCCGCTAATGTCAATGCTGGATTAGCTGATTTCTCTTGAGCTAATTTTAAGGCTTCTTCGGCTGTTTCTGCTACTACGTATTCTCCATTCGGAAGGTAGTAAGCTGGAATTTGCTGGCCCCACCATAATTGACGAGAAATACACCAATCACGGATATTCTCCATCCAATGACGATATAAATTCTTATAATGAGGTGGGAAGAATTGTATCGTATCATCTAATACATTCTTTAAGGCTGGATCAGCCAAACCCTTCATTTTTAAGAACCATTGCTTGGTTTGGCGAGGCTCGATTACCACATGAGTACGCTCTGAATAACCAACTTTATTGCTGTAGTCCTCCGCTTCTACTAAATTGCCTGAAGCCTCTAAGTCCTTAGCAATTTTTTTACGTACCTTGAAACGATCCTCTCCAACATACAATTGAGCCGCTGGACTCATAGTCGCATCCGCATTCAAGATGTCGATATTCTCTAAGTTGTGCTTTTTGCCTAACTCATAATCGTTCAGATCGTGAGCTGGTGTTACTTTAAGGGCTCCCGTACCGAACTCCATCTCTACATACTCATCATAGATGATAGGAATCGCTCTATTAATTAATGGAACGATTGCCTTTTTGCCCTTCATGTCCTTATAACGTTCATCTTCTGGGTGAACACAGATAGCAGTATCTCCCAAGATCGTCTCTGGACGAGTAGTAGCAATCGTAATCCACTCATCTTCCGTTCCTTCAATTTGGTAACGGATATGATATAGTTTTGAATTAACTTCTTTGTAGTAAACTTCCTCATCAGAAAGGGCCGTTTGGGCCGCTGGGTCCCAATTAGTCATACGAAGTCCTTGGTAGATCAATCCTTTATTATGGAGATCTACGAAGGTTTTAATAACGTATTCTGATAGCTTAGGTTCTAAAGTGAATCTTTCTCTATCCCAATCACAAGAGGCCCCTAATTTACGCAATTGCTTGAAAATGATACCGCCGTACTTATCAGTCCACTCATAAGCGTGCTTAAGGAACTCTTCTCTCCCAATATCCTCTTTTTTGATGCCCTTTTCGGCCAACATATTAACGACTTTAGCCTCCGTAGCAATAGAAGCATGATCTGTACCTGGTACCCAACAAGCATTATAACCACGCATACGAGCACGTCTGATCAAGACATCCTGTATTGTATTGTTGAGCATATGCCCCATATGAAGGACGCCCGTTACATTTGGTGGGGGGATAACAATGGTGAAAGATTCTCTTTCATCTGGTACTGAACGGAAAAATTTCTGTTCTTCCCAATAGGTGTACCATTTTTCTTCAACCGATTCTGGACTGTAAGTTTTTTCCAAATTCATCTGCTTCTATTTTATCATTTTGCTCAATAAAGTCTATCTATTATTCATATTAAATTGTACTAAAATTAAGGTCTAAAAGTTCCTTTAGTAACGATTATAGAACAACTTCTTTTAATTTTCGAGTGCAAAAATAACGATTTTAGGCTAATTACGTATCTTTGTTCTATAGAAGTTGATTAAATAATACTAAAATGAAGAATATATCATACTGGACCTTACTCCTTTTATTGACCCTTTTTATCGCAGCATGTGGTAAAGAGGAAGACGAGGATGATGGTTTTGTGGAAGAACCATTATCATCTGAAAGCTTTTTTCCTAATAAAGTGAATACTTGGTGGGATTATGAAATACGTATTACAGATGACGCTGGCACCTACACGGAAGAAGAACAAAGGGTATTCATTGATGAGGATAGCCTAATTAATGGCTATAACTATAGAGTACTCTTTTTAAATGATGGTAGTGGAGAACGATCATTTTACAGACAAGAGGGAGAAAGCTATTATCAAGCCATTTATGCGACTATAAATGGAGAAGAAACCCCTTACGATCAACTTTACCTTAGAACAGACGTTCCTGAAGGAGAAACTTGGTCTGAAACCATAGACGATGGTAATGGCTTTTTCCAATACACCTATAAGTTAGTTGGAAAAGAGTTAGATAAATTTGTCAATGTTGAGCAATTTTCTGATGTTTATGAAATGTCTCAAAAAATCTATTATACTCCTAGTGGTGAAACCGTTGGATCTTTAGTCAGTGATTCTAACATCTTCTACGCCAAAGGCAAGGGGATGATACAACTCAATAGTACTTACTATTTTAGTCCAACTGATTTTATCGAAACAGAACTAATTTTATTGAATTATAATATTGAGCCTTAATGACTGATGAACGTTTAGAGAAAATCGAAAATGTATTGAGTAAAAGGCAAAGCGATATAGCCGTAATTATGGAAGAAATCCATGATCCACATAATATAGCCGCTTGCTTGCGTTCTTGTGATTCCGTGGGTGTGCAGTCCGTTTATATCATTTTAGCGCCAGAGGAGAACAGCAAGACCCGTTTAGGACAAAAAAAGATGGGGGTTAGAGCTTCTGCTAGTGCCGTCAAGTGGCTGGATATTCATTATTTTGATACAGTGGAGGAATGTTATGCCGAAGTTAGAAAGAAGTATGACTTCATTTATACCACCCATTTAGCCACTGATTCTGTTTCGCTACATGAGTTAGATATGACGAAGTCTATTGCTCTGGTCTTTGGCAATGAGAGCGAAGGAGTTAGCGAAAAAGCACTCGCCTTAGCGGATGGCAATTTCATTATACCACAAGTGGGCATGATTCAAAGCTTGAATATTTCTGTTGCCTGTGCCGTTACGGTCTATGAGGCTTATCGACAACGAATGGAAGCAGGATTTTACGAGTCTTCTCGAATGCCTAAAGCAGAATACGATGAGATCCATAGCAGATGGACGGATGTGAAAAGAAGAAGAAAGAAATGATTTTTTTAATGTTGGAACCTTGTAAACTTTGGAACTAAAAAACTGATTAACAATATTTATTGGGGGCTTACCATGCGTTTATTTAATCAAGCTTTTTACTCCTCCAAAATTTATCATTCATCATTATGCATTTATCATTCGCCGAAGGCGCATGGTCGGGCTGTCCGTTCTTATGTGGCTATGCCGCTCCTACTCTGCTAAGTGCTGCTTGTCTGCCTTTCAGGCCAGCCATCGCATCACTAAGCGCCGTAAGTCACTGCATAGACGCCACATACCACTTCCATCCCTAAGCCGAAAATAACTTTGGAACTTTGAAACGTTTTAACTGATTTAATCCAATACATTAATAACTCCAAGATTTCCAAGCTTATCGAACATTGGTTTCGCTCTTTCTATCGAGATTATCGATGAATTTTAGGGCGCTGTCCATTAATTTGCCTGTTCCTGCTTTTCGTTTTTCTTTAATACAGGCTTTGATATTCGCTTTTTGATTTCTGAAGCTGGTCATAACAGCTTCTTTCTTTTTCGATTTATCTGATTCTAAACTATTGAGTTGTGTAGTGGAATATTTGTAGGTCATATCTTGATGAATAGGGCCGTAAATACATTGGCACATGAATTTTTCAGCTTTCTCGCCTTGGCATTTATCTGTCATTAATGTACTAATGGGGTGTTTGGTTAAGTAGTTTTCAAAACCTGAATTAACGACATCATCCATTTTTTTGCCTGTTAACATACTATAGACTAATAGGCCAATAAAGGCAATCACCACTATGCTTAAGACCGTTTTAAATAAACGTCGAGCGACTTTGAAGACGAGCCATAGAATGACTATTGCGACGACTATTGCAATGAGTCCGTTTCCGCCTGAGAATAAATTAGTTATTGCTTCCATTATTATTATTTTATTTATTGACTTGTTCCATTTTGTATCTGGCTCTTAGGGCTGGTTCGTTAGTGGCTCTTTTGTAGGAACCTGATACTTCTTTAAGGATCACCATATCTTCCCCATTTTTGTATTTGCTGGTAAAGAAATAGCTATTGGTGTTGGTTAGTTTTTGAGAGACAATATAATCTTGATTTTCGTACCTCCACTTGGTACCAAATACGTGTTTGCTGGTAACACTATAGAATCCTGGTTCGTATTTTTGGCCATCCATATATACCCATCTTACTTCCTCTTGGGTGAGCAATCGAAATTCTTTGCCATCGTGAAAATGTAGGAAGGCGTCTGATTCTTTGGTAAATTCATTTCTAAGATCGACTGGTTGGATATAGCCTTTGCCTGAGAGAGAACCACCATCTTTTAACACGACTTCTACGTCCTTCCATTTGAGGACTTTCATTGGATCTTTATCATTATAGAGGTCGATTAGGTATATGATGACTCTAAGATCACGAGATTCATATTTGCCTGTTGCTTTAGCGGATTCGAGGAAGTAAGGGCGGTCTTTCATATACTCTTCTAAGTCCTTTAATTCGCTGATAATTCGACTGTTTAAGCCTTCTTTTTCGGCTATCATTATGTAGGAAGGAATGAATTTGTATTTTTCATTGATCACCCGCGAATTATCGTAAACTTTGATATCGCCATTTCTTACTTGGCGATATAGATCATCATAGGCGTCAAACCAGACAAAACGGGTAGAATCTTTGCGATCAACCACTCCTTTTTCGCTTCCTGCTAATAGGAGTTCTTTAATCATTGTAATATCGATCTTTTCTACATCTGGGAATCGTCTTTCTTGGACGGTGAAGTAGGGAATTTCTTTTTTGGGGGTATTGAGTTTGAACTCGCCTTCCATGATGAGACCAGTTTTGAGGAAGGCTTTTCCTTGGTGTTTGGCGTAATTGATGCTACCGCCTTTTTCACTCACCCCTTTGGGCTTCACTTTTTGGGCTTGAGCGTTTATGCTTGTTGCTAAAGATAATATAACTATACAGTGGAGTAGGTATTTCATACTTTTTTCGAATTGGTATCAGAAAGTTTAGACGCAAAGTTAGGGCGAAAGTTTAGGAAAGACAAGCTTGTTAATGATTAATAATGAACGTTGAAACGTTTGAACGTTAAAAAGTTAAAACATTGGGGCATTAGAACATTCAAATAAAAGCTATAATTCAGGTATATAGCCAGATTTATTGATTATTAAAACGTTTGAACGTTATTCAGTTAAAACGTTAAAAAGATTGGCTTAGGGATGGTAGCGGTATGTGGCGGCCATGAGGGAGCTTACGGAACTTAGCTGGACGTAGGCTGGCCCGCAGGGCAGACAAGTACAGCTTAGTGGAGTAGCTCCTGAATAGCCACATAAGAGCGGACAGCCCGACCCATTCTAATGTTTTCATGCGAGGGCGCACACATAGGTAGCGCCCCTACGGTCGCATGAAAACATTAGAATGGGGAAGCCCCAAATAAGAAAAAGCCAATCAGCCTTGGTATTGCTGATTGGCTTTTTGTGTTTATATTGCTATATTTCTATAGTTTTTTATCTGTGAATGACTGGCCTTTTACGATGTCTATTCCTATGCTGATTTCGTGTGTACCATTGCTATAGTTTTTTAGAGCAGAGGTGGTGAAATCGTAAGAGTAGGCAAGGTGAAGGGCGTCATTGTAGTCGATACCTAAGATGACAGAAAAGGCGTCTTCAGTTCTGAAAGAGGCGCCGATCCAGTAAGACTCGTCATAGATGAATCTTGCTCCGAAATCGAATTGGGCAGGTGCACCTTGAACAGCTTTGAAGAATACGTTAGGCTCGATTGCGAATAGGTCGTTATCAATATTGATACGGTAGCCCATTGATCCGAAGATGTGCATTTTATTTCTCAAAGCTTCTTGATCGTTTAGATCAAATTTTGTTGAGAAAAGTTGAGCGGCTGCTAATCCGAACCAGTAGCCATTTTCTACTTCGCTCCCTTTTTTGTAGAGGTAGGCACCGAAGTTAGAATCGAATCCCATTTTAGAAAGATCTTCACCGCTGAGGGTTGGATCGACTACGTCATAGGCTTCTAATTCTGAGAAATTGACGCTTTGTTGCATTAGAAGTCCAGAGATACCGAATGAAAGGTAGGTATCATCGTCGCCATAGTCTGTTAATGGGATATGGTAAGCGTAGGCTAATTGCATTCCCATACGGCTTGTTGGGCCTGTTTTGTCATTATAAAAGATAGCGCCTAGTCCGACATTTCTTTGATCGTCTTTGCCGAAGTTAGAGTGTGCGCTCAAATATTGAGTAGAAGGCGAGCCTTCATCGAAGCCGACCCATTGTTTACGGAAGTTGAATCTTGCGCTGATATCGCTTCCTCTACTACCTGCTACGGCAGGATTGTAAACGAAATCATTCATCATATAATGAGTGAAGTGGTATAACTGTTGTCCTTCAGCGTAGAAAGAGCAAGCCATAATTGCGCAAAATAGGAGTATTAACTTTTTCATTTTATATTGAATTGTCAATTTTTACAAATTTAATTATTTCGAGAAAGGAAGAGATTAGGAGTGAGGCAATGCTTGACTCACTCCTAATTTTCTTACTCTTTATTCAGGATTGTGATGTTACCTGTTCTCGATTCTCCTAGATCATTGTTGAGTTGAAGGATGTAGTAATAAGTTGCGTTTGGCAATAAATCACCTCCTTCATTAGTACCTCCCCAGCTATCTAGGTAGCCTGTTGCTTCATACACTAATTGTCCCCAACGGTTATAGATTTTGATTTCATTATCTGGGTGATCGATTAAGAAATCGATTTTCCAAGTATCATTAAATCCATCATTGTTTGGTGTAATTACATTAGGAATGAATTCTTCGATTTCTGGACAAACCTCTTGGTCAAGACTTACGTTTACAGAGTCTGTTTTAGCACATCCATTGATATCTGTTACTGTTACAAAGAAAGTTGTATTCTCTGCGATTGTTGCGTTAGGTGAATCCGATAAAGGATCATCTAAAGGTGCTGCTGGCAACCATTCGTAATCAACTCCACCAGAAGCTGATAATTGTAATTCAGGTTCTCTTGGACATAAAGTAGAGTCGATGATCGTAGAGACTGTTGGTAATGGATTTACGTTAACAGAGAATATCTCATTGATAGTACAGCCATCTAATTCTGCTGTAAAAGTATAAGTTGTTTCTCCTACATCAGGGAAGTCTGATACTTCTTCTCCAGAATCATTTTCTAAGTTACCCCCTGACCATAAGTAGCTATCGGCATTACCTTCTAGTACAGTCATTATAATTTCTTCGCCTTCACAAACTAAGTATGAGCTTGCATCTATATCAGCTACAGGAAGTGGATTTACAGTGACTAAACTTTGAACTGATGTTTCGTCTTGTGTAGTACCGCAACCTCTTACTAAAAGTGTTACATTCCACTCTCCTACTTGATCTAAGATAATGCTTGGGTTTTGTTCATCAGAAGTTATTTCTTCGCCTTCTTCAGAAATGATAGTCCATTCATACTCAATTGCATTTTCTGCATCTTCTTCTAGGAATAGCGTTTCGCCTAAACAAAGGGTTGTTTGATCAGTTGAGATAGCTGCTACTGGTGAAGCACCAGAATCAAAGAGTACTGATGCTGTTTCAGAAGTTTCACAAGAATTTGCATCTGTTGTAATAACTTCTACTTCACCTTCTTCGTCTAAGTCTATGCTATTTCCTTCTCCAACTAATTCACCATCAAGGAACCATTGGATTAGGTCATAATCGTCTGCTACAGATAGCGTTGTTGTTTCGCCTTCACAGATAATAGTTGTTCCTTCAATACTAGGCGCATTTACTGCCAACTCATTAACTTCAAATTCTGAAGTTGAAGTACAACCATTTTCGTCTGTACCTACTAAAAGGTAAGAACCCGCTTCATCAATTTCTATGCTTGCTTCCTCTCCGATTACTTCTCCGTCAGCATCTTGCCATTCGTAAGATTCGAATGTACCTTCTGCTTCTAAAGTTGTGGATAAAGACGGACAGAAATCTGGTGTACCATTTACGGTAGGAGGATCTAAAATATCTGAGATAGTCACTACAAATTCAGTTGCATTATCACAGTTATTAGCGTCTGTACCTACTAATGTGTAAGTACCTGCTTCGATAATGACAATAGTTGCTTCTTCGCCAATTACTTCACCATCTGTATCTAACCATTGGTAAGAATCATATGATCCACTTGCTTCTAAAGAAGTGGTTCCGCCATCACAAACAGCTGTTGTTCCGTCTACTTGTGGCGCTTCTCCTAATTCAAAGATATCTACTTCAACAGAAGTCCCAATACTACAACCACCTTCACCCACTACTGTTAAATTATAGGTACCTGTTTCTGTTACTTCTAAAATTGCTTCTTCTCCGATTACTTCACCATCGGCGTCAGTCCACTCATAACTATCAAAGCCAGCTTCCCCTTCTAAGGTAGTACTGCCATCGCCACAAATGCTCAATGCACCGTTTACTTCTGGTTCATCAGATAAAGAGATAATATTAACAGTGATTGTTTGTGAGTCAGCACATAATTCACCATCTACTGTACCAGTGATTGTATATTCACCTTCTGCATTTATTTCAAGTTCAGCTGCTGTTGTTTCTTCCCCATCAGCATCTGTCCATACAAATTCAGTATAATTACCAGAGGCCGTTAATGTAAGAGATTCGCCCTCACAAATTGAGATTGCGTTATCTACTGTTGCGCCTCCTGATTCTAGGTCAATGATTGCTGTGTCAGCTAAATCAACAGTGATTGTTTCTGAAGCATTTGTACATCCATTAGCATCTGTACCAATAGTATAATAATCACCTAAGTCAACCTCAAGTGTATTCGTATCTTCAGCTATTAATTCATCTGAAGCATTATACCAATCATAGCTATCAAAATCGCCTGTTGCTTCAATCGTTACTAATTCGCCATTACAAGCAGATAAATTACCTGATATTGCTGGTGCTTCTGTCAAATCAAAGTTATTGATTGTTTCGGTTGAGCTTACATCACAACCACCTGGAGCAGTTGCTGTTACTGTATAGTCGCCTGCTTCTGTTACTGTGATTGATTGCTCTGTTCCAATTTCTTCGTCATCAGCATTGGTCCATACATAGTTTTCATAACCATCTGCTGCGGTGATTGTTGTTTCACCTTGTGGGCAGAATCCAAGAGCGCCATCAATCGCTGGACCATTACCTGCTGCTGCTTCTTCAACGCTTACGGTAGAAGAGGAAGAACAAGTTCCGATTGTTACGATTAAAGTATATTCTCCTAATTCACTTACTGATATTGATTGTTCTGTTCCTATTTCTTCGCCATCATAATTCCAGCTATAAGAGTCGTATTCACCATCTGCACTTAGGTCAGTCGATTGGCCATTACAAATACTTAAAGCACCTGAAACATCAGGCTCAGTTAAATCTTCAATTGATAATGTGAATGATGCATTTACAGCACATCCATTTCCATCGTTGGCAGTGACAGTATATTCACCTGCTTCACTTACTGTTATTGATTGGCCACTAGCCAGTTCTTCACCAGCTGGATCAAACCAAGTATAGTCAGTATAGCCATCTTCAGCTGTTAATTCTGTTGATTGACCTGGGCAAACAGATGGAGCGCCTTCAATACTCGGTGCTACACTAACTGCTTCATTGACAGTAATAGTACTATTTGCTGAACAACCATTTGGATCATTTGCTATAACTGTATAGTCTCCCAATGCTGTTACAGTAACAGATTGTTCTGTTCCAATTAAATCAGAGTTTGAGTTATACCATTGATAGTCTGTATATCCTTCTTGCGCTGTTAATACAGTTGATTGATTAGTACAAATGCTAAGGTTTCCATCTATAGAAGGAGGTGTACCTGCACCTGTATCAGAGACCGTTACAGTAGCACTTACTGTACAACCACCAGCGCCATTTGCTGTTACTGTATAATCCCCTAAAATTTCAACCACTACTGATTGACTGTTGGCAATTACATCATTATTAGCGTTCGTCCAAATATAGTTTGTGAAACCATCTTCAGCCGATAAAGTTGTTGATTGACCTGAACAGAAGCTCAAGTTACCATTCACTGTTGGTGGGTTACCTACATCAGCTGCCGTTACAGAAACTGTAGAACTTACGGTACAGCCACTTGCTCCATCAGCAGTTACTGTATAATCCCCTAAAATTTCAACCACTACTGATTGACTGTTGGCAATTACATCATTATTAGCGTTCGTCCAAACATAGTTGGTGAAACCATCTTCAGCCGATAAAGTTGTTGATTGACCTGGGCAGAAGCTCAAGTTACCATTCACTGTTGGTGGGTTACCCACTTCAGCTGCTGTGACTGTGATTGTTGAAGTTGCCATACATCCACCTACGCCATCTGCCATAACGGTATAATCGCCAGGTGTTTCAATTACGACTGATTGGCTATTAGCAATTACATCATTATTAGCGTTCGTCCAAACATAGTTGGTGAAACCATTTTCAGCCGATAAAGTCGTTGATTGACCTGAACAAATATTCAAGTTACCATTCACTGCTGGGCCTGAGCCAGTTCCAATGATTGAAATAGAGAAGTTAGTTACACCAGAACATCCAAGATCATCAGAAACAACTAAGTAATAGTCTCCACCTTGTTCAAACTCAATAGTTGGATCAACACCAACTAATGTATTATCAGCTTGGTACCAAGTATAAGAGTTATAAGTACCTTCAACACCAATATTAGTTGATTGGCCTTCACAAATATTTAGTACTCCATTAAGAGTTGGTTCTTCGATTGTTCCTGTTCCTACCTCTACAGTAGTAGAAGTTTCACAAGAATTGCCATCAGTTCCAAATACTGTATAGCTACCGACTGCTGTTACTTCTAAGTCAGCATTTTCTCCTTGTAATTCACCATTTAAATACCAAGCATAAGTATTGAAGTTACCTGTTGCACTCAATGTAGTAGATTGACCGCTACAAACAGATAAATTACCACTTACTTCTGGGATACTTGTATTGAATATGTTGATCAAGTAACTAGCGTTACCTCCACAACCATTATCATCTTGTACAGTAACGGTGTAGGTATCACTAGCAGAAACTACCAAACTTTGTTCATTTCCAACTACTTCATTATTAGAGTTAGTCCAAGTATAAGAACTAAATCCAGCTTCTGCTGAGATGGTAGTAGAGCCACCTTGACAGATATTAGAATCACCAGAGATTGTAGGCGTTGAGCCGCTGCCTGGTACAACTTGAATTGTCTCAGAACCAGAACAGCCTTCATCATTAACCCCTACTACTGTATAGCTACCTATTGCAGATACTAGTAAAGACGCATCATTTCCTAGTGCTATATTATTTTCATCGAACCAAGTATAAGAAGTGAATTCACCTGTAGCTGTTAAGATTGTATTTTCACCAGCACAAATAGCTGTTGCTCCAGTAATAATAGGAGGTAATGCATCTTCAAAACTAACAATGGCTGAATTAGAAGTTTCACAACCGATATTATCTGTCACTAAGATTTCGTAGTTACCTGCTTCTGTAATGATAATTGTTGCATCATTACTAAAGAATTCACCATTATAATTCCAAGTAAAGTTATCAAAGTTACCAGTTGCTGACAGAACCGTTTGTTCGCCATTACACACATTGACATCTCCAAGTATTTCAGGAGTTTGAGTTCCTCCTTCTACGATTGAAAAGTTTTCTATTCCTTGACAACCATTAATATCTACACCTGCTAAATAGTAGTTACCACCTGCTGCTGGAGTAAATGTTGTTCCTTGTCCTTGTAAAACACTTTGGTCGTTATACCAGTTAAAATCAACGAAATCGCCAGCAGCTGTTAATGTAATCGCTTCTCCTTGACAGAAAATATTATTTCCTGAGCTATAAGTAATTGAAGGAATATCATTTGCTTCTCCTACTTCAATAGTGAATTGTTCAACTCCATTACAATTATCTGAGTTTAACCCTACTACTTGATAAGCGCCAGGTGCAGAGATTTCAAATGTTTCTCCCGATCCCAAGTTAGCACCAGTTTCGAAGTTATACCAGTTAAATCCTTGATCAAAATCACCTGTAGCTGTTAATGTAGTTGCTTGACCGCTACAGATAGAAAGGTTTCCACTTACTTCAGGAGGATTAGGAGCGCCTACTGCTACATCAAAAGTAAATGTTTGCTCACAACCATCATTTGTTTCACCTAATACGTAGTAGGCGCCTGCATTATTCAATGAAATAGTGCTACCACTACCTTGCAATTCACCTGCGCCATTATACCAGCTATAAGTATCAAAATCACCTGCTACATCTAAGTTAGCTGTAGTACTACCACAAACAGTAAAGTTACCTGTTACTAAAGGTGGATTAACTGCTTGATAAGTTAAGCTGAATCCTACTGATTCACCAGTACAACCTTGCGCATTAGTGACTAGTACTTG
Organism: Chitinophagales bacterium; assembly: GCA_020629335.1. The sequence goes on from JAHDDN010000008.1 coordinate 20,969, forward strand.
GTAATCACCAGCTAAGTCAGACAAAGAAGCGCCTGGTAAGATACTCTCATCGATTGTAATAAACGATTGATTAGTCGGTACTGATAATTGAGCACCATTTAGGTACCAGTAGTATGCTGAATATCCTACTTCCGCTTGAAGTTGAATTTCGCTACCTTCACAAATCAATGTATTACTGTTTGTTGATGTAATATTTGGTGGGTCAATTTCAGCTAAAGCAACATCCACTGACACTGTATTTTCACAACCATTTGTAGAAGTAACTACTGCTGAGTAATTACCTGGTTCTGTTACGATGATTGTTTGAGCACTTTGGTTATTATTCCATAATACGCCATTACCAGCATCTGTTAATACTGACAATTGAACTTGTCCACCTGAACAAATCGTATTAGTTGGAGAGTCAGAAGAAATAGAAGCTTCTGGAACTGCTTGTTCAGAAACTGTAATAGAAGTACTTTCTGTACAACCGTTTTCATCTTCCACTAAAAGTGTATAAGTTCCTGCTGTTGTTACTGTCAAAGTTGGATCACCAACAGTTCCATTCCAAGAGTAAGAGTCATAAGCACCTACTGCTGATAATTCAACAGAACCACCAGGACAGAAAGAAGTATTTCCATTAATAGCTGGCGAAGGCGCATTTATTAGTGTTAATTCCAATGTTTCATTATAGGTACAATCGTCTACAATGTAAGTATAGTTGATTGGATAAGTTCCTGAAGTTGTTATAGACGAAGGGTTGAAGAAGTTTCCACTAACTCCCGTTCCACTGAAGGTACCTCCTGCTGGCTCTGCATTTAAAGCAATAGGGCTTTCATTCATACAGATTTGATCTGATGTTGCAGGGACTCCTGGATAGGAGAATGTGATAGGCTCACAATCTGTCGGTTCAATAGAGCAAACAATTAGGTTAGACTCTGAATTACTACAGTTTCCTGGGCCTACTGCTGATACAGATATGTTTACAGGGACTCCTGGTTCGATATCAGGTATTGTATAAGTATTATCATTAGTATTAAAAGTGCTACCATCAACATTTACGTTGTATAGAACCGCATTAGAAACATCATTCCATTGGATTTCAATTGTCTCATCTGCTTGATTGGTAGCGATACACTCAACTACTGGAGCTTCAATTGCTGAGAAAACAGACACAGGGTACTCATAAGTATCAATACAACCATTATCATCTACAGTTAGGGTAACTGTTTTGGTACCTGGTGTATTCCATTCTACTAGGAATGGGCCAGCCGTATTACCAGATGAAGGTGTAGCTCCAATTCCGAAGTTCCACGAGTAAGTGGCATCTGGGCCTGCACTACCATCAAAGGTAAATCCATTATTTCCTGATCCGATACAAACTTCATTAAAGTTGGCAGCAAAAGAAGAATTTGGTGCACCAACTACTTCTATGGTGATTTGATCAGTAGATTCAGCATCACAAACAGTGCCGTCTGTTAAAATAGAGCCTGAATAAGAGATAGTGTGGAATCCAACTGATAATGAACTTGGGAAGATCGTGTTAGTTGTTGCTAGTCCATCTAAAAGGAAAGTACCATCAGTGGCATTACCGTTTAATAAAACAGGTGTAAAGTCATCTGAACAGTAGACTTGATTATTATTAATACCTGTTATGTTAATTGGACATTGACCTTGAGGAATATTGATTTTTGCACAAGCACAATTATTATCGTAGCAGTCTTCCGTGATGTCTAAGTTATCGTTTATGTAGACTCTGAATATATTGTCTGCCCCTCCCCAGTTATCTGGATCAACATCGATATCGAAGGTATAGGTAAACTCTGTATGCGTATTATCTATAGCAACGAAGGTGTTAACATGATTGGCATCGATATTACCCCCTACTTGTTCCCTTTCGATCCTGATGTTCAATGTTTCATTGACTGGGAGACCCATATTTCGGATCTTAACGTTTAAAGTTATTTCATCCTGATTAGTAATTGTAGATGGAGTTATATAGACATCATTTGCTGTACTATTAATACAGTTTGAGCTACATTCCGTTTCGAAGTATAATTCAGGATTATCGAATTTGTATAATGTTAAAGCTGGATCACCAGACCATGTAAATTCTTGAATTGTTTTTTTGATACCTCTATAGATGTTTAATACTGTATCACCTGAGTTAGGAATATAGATACGATCAATCGTTTCCACCATTAATTTCCCTATTTCAGTACCATACATTTCGTTAGAGAAAAGGTGGTGTAAAGTATCTACATAAACGGAAAGGTAACCAGGGAAACCGAAGTGAACCCCTGCTAAATATCCAATAGCTCCTTTATTATCTTCTAATGTCCAAATTTCTGCCATTGATAAAGAGGCAGGATTATTATGGATATTACCCACAAAACAAGAGCCAGAGAAAATCAGCGGATATTGTCCTTCATTAGAGTATAGATCAATATCAAAGTCGAAGTTTTTGACATCCCATGAAGTAAAGTCATTGGCATCGGAATGTCCTAGGAAATCAATTACTGCAACCCCTTCATTGTTGATATAATTTTGGAAAGCAGTAAAATCTGATGGTGGTGGTGTTACACCAGGTGCTTGACCTGCAAAAGCTGGCTTGATATATTCATATCTATCCAATACTTGCCCATTTAAAGGTTCCCCTTCCAAGTGTTCTTGCCAAGATTCTAAACTTTCGGCAAATTCAACTAATTGATCTGATACATTATCTTGTGGAGAAGAATCAGGATTATAGCCACTCAATAATTGAAGTGTGTTTCCTAACCACTCTCTATCTTCTAAGTTACATCCTATATTATCTGTTACACTTTCGTATTCTAATATCTTATCATGATAAGCACGTAATTCTGCTCCATTTTTAGCACTCACCCGTCCCTTGGCAATCCGAGGTTGATAGGAGGTCAATGAATTAGCTGAAAGTAACATATCAGAGGCGTGATAACCATAAGATGGGACGAGATTTGCTTCATTTATAGTAGGATCAAATCTAGTATGATTATAACTAACGGATTTACCTAAGAGTAATAAGAACTCAGGATCCATATTCCAAGTCTCTAAAGCGAAATCTAAGAATTTTCTAATTCCCCAAGGGTGTTTTCTTACCCCATAACCAAATTGGTCATATACTTCTTCTACATCCACTTTGATTACATCATATCCACCTCCTTGTTGAGAGGCTCTATATGTTTCGTAATCATCAACTGGGTAGCCAGCTGAAGCGGCATTTAAAATTTCATTATATAGAATGATATATTGACCTTGATTTGCAATTTGAGAATAATCTACAAAATTAATTGATGTTAAAGAGCTAATTTCTTCGAAGCCAGTGTTTAGGCCACTAGGAAGTGCTGTTGTATTAGCCATAAAAAGTTCTCTTGAAGAACCATTACCTGGCACTGCATCTAGATTAACTTGAAATTGAGTACCATTAGCAACAGGTATATATCTTTGTAAGTTGGTCATATCATAAAGTACGGGATTAGAGCCGCCATTAAAATTACTTACTTCGATGTACTTATCACTTGTATTACCTAATTCGAAATAAAATCCTCTTTCATTATCAAAATCAAATAGTCTTGGATAAGAAAGATAAGAGAAAGCTACTGAATTTTCATCTTTACAATTTGAACAAACGAGCCCTCCCAATGATTTGTATCTTATTTTGGTTTTGCCATTATTAGTGGCGTTAATTTCGTCTATATCAATTGAGAAAGAATACTCTGATGCGTTATAGCCTTCTAAAGTTACACTACCATAGATATTATCATTTGCAGTAATCTCAATTTGATGATCAGGGTTGTGTAGGATTTCATTACTACGACCCATGATTTTGCAATTTAAGACTGCAGGTGGTGCACCTACTCCATTATAAGGAGCTGGAGATGGAATATTTTTTGTTTGGAAAAATCCTTTACTGATGATCGTAGTGGCAAAGCCTTCATACTTATCAAAATCAGAAAAGGTATTATTCACACTGGCCAATTGAAATGGTTTCCCTGCATAATGGAAATTATCATGGATCATTTTGGTTTGGTGAATAAAATATGGCTCTGCTGCTGGAGGATTAGAGACATTATTGGCCACATCATCATACCTAATTCCATCACCCGCAGGGTCAGACGTCAGATAGTATTGGATGGTATCAGTGAATAAGCTATAATCTGGTGTTAGTTGCCAAGATCCTTCTACTACTAATTCACGATCTAAAAAGCCATCATTTTTTTTCCCATAAAACTCTATATAATCACTGGAGCCGAAAGAGCCGCCTGTTGTTTTTACATAGATGGGTACCTCCTCTCCTCTTGCAAAGAGTTTGAAATTTTGTGCATCTAAAGGGATTCCTGCTGCTTGTAAAGCACTGTAAGGAATACGAATTATTTTTCCTTCTTGATACACACTGCCGTCATTATCCCAGCCGACATTAAATTTATAAAAGGTTTTATCATATCCAACATCTTCTATCCATTCATTGCCATATTGTCCATACAAGGAACTAGTGGCTAGGGCGAATAAAATTAAAAGGTTGGTAAAAAGTAACTTTTTCATTCCCTTTCAGGTTTAGGTTATAGAAATTCTAAAAAGATAAATGAGCAATCAATTTGCTTGGTTAATTTGAAGTACACATGCTTATTTATCACTACAGGGGGAAATAAATATGCTTGTATTTAGTTGGCGTTATAGTAATCACCATACTTATTCTCAAAAACGACTTACACGCTCTAATATGCAAAGATAAGATTTATTCGTTTTTATATGATAAGAATAGGCAACAATATATGCCTTTAACTAAAAGTTAAAGGTACATATCCTATAATTTATTGATAATTAGTTGATTAAAAAAGTGCAGGCAAGTAATTTTTACACAGCAAAGATGACTAAACTATTACAAATAGTTGCATAATGGATAATAAAAATGTTGAATTGTAATGATTGCGATAGATTAAGAGAGAAAATAAGGGGGGGATAAAAACAAAAAAGCTTACACTTGAAATTTGTAAGCTATTGATAATCAACAAAAAAGTGGAAATACCCAGGGCGGGACTTGAACCCGCACGAGCATCGCTGCTCACTGGATTTTAAGTCCAGCGTGTCTACCAATTCCACCACCTGGGCAGTTTCTTTTAAAGCCCTAAGGGCAAAAAAAAGAGCGGAAGACGAGACTCGAACTCGCGACCCCAACCTTGGCAAGGTTGTGCTCTACCAACTGAGCTACTTCCGCTTAAATGCTACGTTAATTATGTACTATTTCCGTAGCGAGTGCAAATATATAGCATCCATTTTAACTGACCAAATTTTGGGCAAACTTTTTTGTTTTTTTTTTCATTTTTCTCAACTATTACGTTTAGACAGCTTTTTTGCGTTAGGGATAGAAGCGGTATGGAGCGTGATGAAGTAGCTTACGCAGCTTAGGAACGCCCTTTTTATTTATCCTTCAATTTGGCTTTTGATTTCTTGGAGTTTGAGTAGTGCTTCAATGGGAGTCAGGGTATTGATATCTAAATCTTTTAGCGTTTCTTTGATGCTTTTAATAGATGGATCATCCATTTGGAAAATGCTGAGTTGGAAATTATCCTTTTGGGGCATTTTCTTTAGCGTTTGGTCAATATCTTGATTATTCATGCCCTTTTTTTCTAACTCCGCTAGTATTTCATTGGCTCTTTGGATGATTTTTTTAGGCATTCCTGCCATTTTAGCGACATGAATACCGAAACTGTGCTTGACGCCTCCTGGGAGTAATTTTCTTAGAAAGATCACTTGATTATTGACTTCTCGGGTCGAAACGCTGAAGTTCTTAATGCGTTCAAACCTATTTGAGAGCTCTGTTAATTCGTGGTAGTGAGTGGCGAAAAGTGTCTTTGGACGAGCATTGGGATCTTGGTGAAGGTACTCTGTCAAGGCCCATGCGATGGAAATTCCATCATAAGTACTGGTGCCTCTTCCGATCTCATCTAGCAAAATGAGGCTTCGATGCGTGATATTATTCATAATGCTGGCTGTCTCATTCATTTCTACCATAAAGGTGGATTCGCCTGAGGAAATATTATCAGACGCCCCTACCCTTGTGAAGATTTTATCGACTAAGCCTATTTTGGCACTATCGGCAGGAATGAAAGAACCCATCTGCGCCATGAGCACGATCAAGGCCGTTTGGCGCAATAAGGCTGACTTACCTGCCATATTGGGGCCTGTCACGATGATGATTTGTTGAGTTTCGTCATCTAAGTAGACATCATTAGCCACATAGCTTTCGCCTAAAGGCATTTGTTGTTCAATCACTGGGTGGCGACCTGCTTTGATATCTAATTGAAAGCCCTCATTCATTTCGGGCTTGCAGTAATCGTTTTGTTCGGCTGTTTGCGCAAAGGATAATAAACAATCTAACCTGGCTATTTGGAAAGCATTGAGTTGAATAGGTCGAATATACTCATTTAGACTTTGGACGAGTTCTTCATATAAGCGACCTTCTAATAATAGAATCTTGTCTTCTGCTCCAAATATCTTGGATTCATAGGTTTTGAGTTCTTCCGTGATATATCGCTCTGCGCTTGTGAGGGTTTGCTTGCGTATCCACTCTGGCGGAACCTCATCCTTATACTTATTAGTTACTTCTAAATAATAACCAAATACATTATTAAAGCCAATCTTTAGAGATTTGATGCCTGTTCGCTCGCTTTCCCTTTGTTGGATTTCCAGTAAAATCTCTTTACCTGAATGTACGACTCTTCTTAATTCGTCCAGTTCTTTGGAAACACCATCGGCAATAACGCCTCCTTTGGCTACTTGTACTGGCGGATCTTCTGTGAGTTCTCTGGCTATTCGATCTCTGGCACTAGCGCAAATATTGAGGTGCTCGCCTATGACATTTAGATGATTGATTTTTGCTTTTTCACATAGCGCCTTAACTGGTTCAATAGCAGAAAGGGCTTTTTGTAGTTGTAGTACTTGCCTTGGATTGATACGGTTAGTGGGCACTCTGGCTATTAAGCGCTCAATATCGCCTATTTGTTTGATGTGGGTTCTTAATTCGTCCGCTTCTTCTTTGTTGTTTAACAAATACTCTACTATATCCAACCTTTGCTGAATAGGTTTCATCAGCTTCAAGGGCAAAGCCATCCATTTCTTTAATAAACGCGAGCCCATAGGCGTGATACTTTTATCCATCACATGAATCAAAGGCGTACCGCTATCAAATGGACTGTATAATAATTCCAGGTTTCGAATGGTGAATCTATCTAACCATAAATATTTATCTGCTTTGATGCGTCGGAGTGCTGTGATATGTTCTAATTTAGAATGTGCTGACTCCTTAAGATAATGAATGATCGCACCTGCTGCTATAATACCACTTTTCAAATCTTCTACACCAAACCCTTTAAATGAGGTCGTCTTAAACTGACTCAATAGGCTTTCATTGGCGTAATCTTCTTTATACACCCATTCGTCAATACAGAAGGTGTAGTAATCGCCATTAAAGGCTTCATCAAATCGAGCTTTCTCAGTCTTAGAGAAAATAATTTCGGCTGGTCTCAAACTCTGGAAAAGCTTTTCAATATATTCTGCATCTCCTTCTGCTAATAAAAATTCACCTGTTGAAATGTCTACAAAAGAAACACCTATTGTTTTTTTGCCAAAATGCAAGGACGCCAAATAATTATTGCTGGCATGCTCCAAGATATTTTCATTCATCGCCAATCCAGGTGTTACCAATTCAGTCACGCCTCTCTTAACGATCTTTTTTGTTTTCTTAGGATCTTCTAATTGTTCACAAATCGCTACTCGATAACCCGCTTTCACTAATTTGGGCAAATAAGTATTCAAAGCATGATGCGGAAAGCCCGCCAATTCAATCGCAGCAGCAGACCCATTGGCTCTTTTAGTCAAAGTGATGCCCAAGGCTTTGGAAGACAAAATAGCATCATTCCCAAAGGTCTCATAAAAATCACCCACTCTAAATAACAAAATCGCATCTGGGTATTTAGCCTTAATACGATTAAATTGCTTCATCAAAGGAGTTTCTTTCTTCGTCTTCGTCGTCTTTGCCATTATAAATAGTCGTTAGTCTGTTAGTAGTTGGTACCTTAGTATATTGATTAAATTGGGGATTAGTTGAGTGTCAGTTGGTATACTACTTGACAATTTTATAACAACCATCCCTGCCCCCTCCTTTTTTAAGGAGGGGAAATATTTTTCTATCAGTTTGCTTTCTTTTCCAGTCGTATGTATAAGTTAGTTCGCATATTCGATGAATAAGTAAGTGGACCGAATTGCTCTTCATTTATGACTGCTTCTTTTTCACTTATGCTGCGTTAAATTTTCCTTAAATAGCACGGCTATGCTCGTCAAATTTGCCTTGCCTAAGTAAAAAAGAACCTGAGTCATAAAAGGAATTTAATTTTGTCCGCTTACTTAATTGTTTATTTAATAGATCAATTAATTTGGGGCTTCCCGTACGTTCGTAAACGAAGTGTGCAGCACAAGCCAATTCATCATTATGCATTTATCATTAATCATTAGCCGAAGGCGCACGGTCGGGCTGTCCGCTCTTATGTGGCTATGCTGCTCCTACTCTGCTAAGTGCTGCTTGTCTGCCCTTCGGGCCAGCCGTCGCATCACTAAGCGCCGTAAGTCGCTGCATGGACGCCACATACCGCTTCCATCCCTAAGCCGTTTTTTAGGCGTAAATGATGAGGTAATGAAACAAAAAACGGATTAATTTTCAAGCAATTTATCAATTTTTTCCGATAAAGCGCTGATTTCGTTTTCATTTTTAAAAATACAAATACCTAATTATCAGCCACTTATAAAAAAACTGATAATACTATGACTTTAAGAAGGCCCAATAAATTGCCTGATAGAGCGTTTAAAGAGTTATTCCCCAAATCATTTTTATCATTTACTTTTACACAAAGAATAATGAGTACACTGTAACATAAATTTTTTAATATTTTGGTCAAGGCTATTTTTAAATTTAGCAAGGCAAATTTGACGAGAATAGCCGTGCTTATTTAAGGAGAATTTAACGCAGTCTAAATTTAAAAAGAGACCACCAAAATTAAAACTTAATTATGTTACAGTGTACTGAGTAGTTACAATTTTACTCAAAATTACTGACAAACATCCTTTTTATTGCATGTTTCGTTATTAAAATTACAAACATCTAAAATTTAGTACCATGGATATTCGCATATTATTATTAGAAGACGAAGAAAATCTACAGCATGTCATCAAAATGAACCTTGAGTTAGAAGGCTATGAGGTAGTAGCAGTTAATAATGGCATTGATGCTGTTAAGGCTTTTAAGGAACAAAGATTCAATTTAGCAGTATTGGATATTATGGTACCTGATATGAATGGCTTAGAGGTCTGTGAGCAAATTCGTTTGGACGATCAAAAGACGCCAATTCTATTTTTGACAGCTAAAGATGAAACGAGTGATAAGGTAAAAGGCTTGAAGAAAGGAGCAGATGATTATATGACTAAGCCCTTTAATTTAGAGGAGTTTCTATTAAGAGTAAAGGTACTAATCAAGCATAGTTTGAAAGGGACGGAAGAAGAAAAAGAATTAATGACCTATCAATTTGGTGATAATTTGATCAATTTTAACACCTTTACTGCAGAAGGTCGAGAAGGAACAATTAGCTTAACTAAAAAAGAGCGAAAATTCTTAAAACTATTGATTGATCGACAAAATGAGGCGGTATCTCGTGAGCATATCTTGCAGTTTGTTTGGGGATATGATGTTTGTCCTTCTACTCGTACGATTGATAACTTCATTCTTTCTTTCAGAAAGTACTTTGAAGTAGACCCTAAGAATCCTAAGTTTTTTCTATCAGTAAGAGGAGTGGGATATAAATTTTCTCCTCAAACACAGAGTACGACAGCTTAGGACCTACAAAATCAAAATTTCGATTTTTGAGTAATTTTTTTTATTTCCCAAATAGGCAAGCCTGAGCATGGCTTGCCTTTTTTATTTCTGAATTTGAATTCCAAATTCTTCTCTGAGCTTATTTCTCAAAAGTGTTTTATGGCTAAGAAAAGCAGGATTATCAATTAAATTATTGGCCTCCTCTGGGTCGTGCTTGATATCAAATAAATCTTCTACTTTAGATTGATCGTTATAAATGTACTTATATATTCCTGTGTTATCGTGAAGTATCAAACCATACTTTTTAAAATGGTGTAATACTCTAAAATAGGGTAATTCAGGTGTTTGTTCCAGAGAGTGTCCATCCCAAACGGATGGTTTTTCAAGCCCTAATTTATCTAAAATAGTAGGTGCAATATCTGTTTGAGTTCCAAAACCCAAGTCTGCTTTTGCCAGCTCTTTAGTATCGTGAAAGAGTAGCGGAATATGTAAGCTTTCTCTGTACATGTCTTTCCCGTGTCCAAAATGTCCTCTTTCTCCTAATAACTCTCCATGATCAGAGGTAATTATTAGTAAGCAATCTTCCATAAAGCCTTTTTGTTCTAAGCGTTCATATATTTGACGGATAAAGTCATCAGCTTGCAATAGGCTATTATCGTAATTATTGCGCATGATTATACTATCTGGCTTTAGGTAGGAAGTTTTGCCTGAAGGCTTAAACTCATTAAATTGAGATTCTTTTTTGCCTCCCGCATGAACACTCAACATATGCATATAGAAAAAGGAAGGAGTACCATCATAATCAGGTATTTCATCTAAATACTCTAATATGATACGATCATCACTCATATTGAATTGATTTGAAAAAACGCCTTCATAATAGTAATCAATTTTTGTATAATGTTCATGTACTAAATGAAGCTGATACCAATCTTTATGTGAGCCTGTTAGTATAAAGTGGCTTCTATAACCTAGACGATCGAATAAATCTTGTAATTTAAAATTGGTAGGCCCTAATTTATTAATGGAGACGCCATTCAAAGTTCCCAAAATCCCATAATAGGAACTCGCCGTATTGGAAATAAAATGAGCTGTTTTTTGTAGTTGTTGTTTTTCGTGGAGACTTGCTAAGAAAGGAGTCGTCATTCTCTCATAACCATGAAAAGCAAGATTGCTATACCTTAGTGCATCTACCATGATTAAGACCACATTTTTAGGTTTAAAATCTTTAGGCGCACTATAACTTTCGTAGGCTTTTTTATGTTGATTAACCATAGCCAATGGAATACCATTTTGCCATTTTTTAGTGGAGTTTCTTTGCGTAAATTTCATTATGGGTTCTCCTCTAAAAGCTAGAATATTTCTAATGTAAGTTTTATTCAATACTAAATAACCCATTCCTGACAAAATCAATATGATACCTAAAAGCAAGAAGATTGGACGCTTTATAAGCTGCTTTATTTTTGCACCAATAGCAATAAAGCCTTTATTAATTATGCTAGAGAAATACAGCCCCCCAGCAATGATACTAAGCGGTAGTATTAAAGCCAATATATAAATAGGAGCGATATTATAAGGTATGGCTTCAACTAAGTTTGGGATATCACTTGAAAATGTTTTGATAATGTACCAAGATATATTTTCTCCCCATTCATTTAGGCTCACATAATTCAAAATATAAATCGAACACAATAGCAATATAGCCAATCCCCATAAAAGTCCCCAGACATATCGAATCCATTTTTTTTCTTTCCAAAAATCAAACATCATCATAAGGCTTGCAAACAAAATCCCTGATAGATAAAGAAAGCCAACGACCATTAAATGATCTCTAACAATGGTTAAAGAAAAACCAAAATACCATTTATAAAATAGAATATAAATTACACTAATCGCAAAAGAAGCGAGTGTAAAAAGCAAGAAGGATTGAATGGGTGTATGGGAGGCATTCTTATTCATAGTTAAGCAAAAAGGTAACTATTCAGCATCAATCAATTTGGGCCTAAAAATGATCTTTTGCCGCCATACTTCCGCTTTTTTGCGTCCAATAGCGCTGCTATTAAACTTAAAAAGAGCGTCGTCTGACAACAAAATCTCTATTTTTATGCGCCAAAGCATTTATGCTGAACAGTTACGTAAAAAGAAGGATTTGAAATTAACATTTGATAATATCTCTATACTTTGTCAGCTTGATTGTTTTTCAGAAAAGTATATTTTATTATTTTCATCATCATGCCTTAATCTACGAATAAAATTCTTGAAATGAAAAGCAACGCACTTTTTCTCTTCTTTTTCTTTAGCAGTTTATCTTTATCTGCACAATGGACTCAATTGCCTGATAATATGTATGCTGATACATTAGCTTATCCTTACTTATTTGGCGTTGCTTCGGGCGATCCGACTGATTCAAGTGTAATGCTTTGGACCAAATTAGCCGTTGATGATGTGCAATTTAATCCTATTGGGATGACTTATAAATTAGCAGAGGATGCTAACATGACCAGTCTTTTATTTGAAGGACAAGCTCCTGATGCTAGCATTCTTAATGATTGGACAGTCAAAGTCGAAGCTACTAACTTATCTCCTGCGACTCATTATTATTATCAATTTGAGGATCAAGATGGTAATTTATCTCAAATTGGACGTACCAAAACGGCCCCTTCAGATATGTCTGAGGAATTAAATTTTGTAGTGGCTTCTTGCTCTAGTGTTTATTCGGGATATTTTAATGCTTATAGGCGGATTGCAGAGCGAGACGAGATTGATCTGGTGATTCATTTAGGCGATTATGTCTATGACTTTCCTGATACAGATGAGTTGGTGCGTATTCCTGAGCCTTATCCAATAGATCCTTTGTATTTAGAGGAGTGGAGGCAACTACACACTTATTATCTATTAGACCCTGATTTGAGATTGATGCGACAAATGCATCCTATAGCTGCTATCTGGGATAATCATGATATTCATGGTAATGATGCTTCAACTACTATGCAGGCAATGCAAGCCTTCCACGAGTATTTACCTGTCAGGCAACAAGCGGAAGACCTTCATTTATATAGAAAATTGAGTTATGGCGACTTGGTAGACATCATTTTGATGGATGCTCAATTATATAGAGATGTGGACTTGATAGAACCTGGAGAGTACTCTATTTTGGGAAATGAGCAGTATGATTGGCTAATCAATGAAATTGATAATTCCAATGCCACCTGGCGGATATTGGGTTCTCAAAAGCTATTTGGGCTATGGAGTTTATTGGGGATTGATGTGGACTTACCTATTGGTAATGATACGGTGGCTGACCCAGGTAGCTGGGATGGTTATATGTTGGAGCGTGAATTGATCCTCTCCCACCTCAAGGATAATGGTATCAAAAACAATATTTTCATTAGTGGGGACTTGCACATGTCATTGGCATTGGATATTCCCATTTATCCATTGGATAGTTTGGATTATAATCCTGAGACTGGGGAAGGTTCAGTTGGTGTAGAGATGATGGGTGGTAGTA
>JAHDDN010000341.1 GCA_020629335.1 Chitinophagales bacterium
GACCGCTTCGCTGACAGATGATAGATCGTTCGCTTTGCTCACTGTGAGATTTTTTTATTAGTCCATAGTCGATGGTCTATAGTCCATAGATTTTTAGACGAGAGACCGCTTCGCTGACAGATGATAGATCGTTCGCTTTGCTCACTGTGAGATTTTTTTGGTCGATAGATTTTTTAGACGAGAGACCGCTTCGCTGACAGATGATAGATCGTTCGCTTTGCTCACTGTGAGATTTTTTATCCCAAAACTCCGTAGGGACGTTGCACCGCAACGTCCTCTCCAAAACATCATCGTGTTAGTGTCATTCTGAGCGAAGCGAAAGAATCACTTGATACGATTTCAATTTCTAATAAAGTAATTAGTTGGCAAGCAGGGAGTAGACCTTCGACCATAACTAAAGGAATATGATCAAGCCCCGACTGCTTTAGCAGGAGGGCGGTGGACCAGTATTTTCGTTCAGCCCCTTTCGGCTAAAGCCTCAAGCCAGCGCAGCCATCCGCAATTTTTGGTCGGTGCTTTTATCCCGACTTGCTTAGGGTGTTGCACTTTTTCAAGCATTCCCTTTCAAGTGATTCTTTCACTTCGTTCAGAATGACATAATAGCGATGAGTGATGAGCGTGTAGCGATAAGCTTTCCCAATATTATACTCATTGCTCATCGCTATGAATTATGCGCTATTTTCTGCGCAAGGGATGGGAGCGGTATGCACCGTCCATGATGCGACTTAGGTAGCTTAGTGGTGCGATGGCTGGCCCGAAGGGCAGACAAGCAACACTTAGCGAACTTAGAGCAGCATAGGTGCATAAGAGTGGACAGCCCGACCCTTTCTGATTTTCTCATTCGTGGGCGCACACATAGGTAGCGCCCCTACAGTCGAATGAAAAAATCAGAAAGGGATGCGCCCAAATAATATTTTTAATTATCTCTAAACTCATTACCTAATACTCAATACCAATTATTAGTTTTGTGGAAAATAAAGAAACATGATTATATACAATGTAACGGTTAGGGTGGAGCATGAGGTGAAGGAGGATTGGGTGGCTTGGATGAAGAGTACGCATATTCCTGATGTGATGAATACGGGTAAGTTTGTGAGTCATCGCTTATGTAGATTGCTTGGGCATGATGAGACGGATGGGGTGACTTATGCGGTGCAATATCTTTGTCAGAGTGTGGCGGTTTATAATGATTATATTAGGGACGATTCACAGGCTTTGCAGCAAGAGCATGTGGATCGTTATGGGGAGAAGTGCTTGGCATTTAGGACGCTTTTGGAGGTTATTTAAAGACTTGCATGATTTTGTCTTTGTAGCTTTTGCCTATGGGTAGAGACTGATCATTAAGTTCAAGTTTATTGCCAGATAGGGCGTCTACTTTTTGGATGGAGACGATATAGGATCGGTGAATACGGACGAATTGGTCAGAGGGCAATAATTCGGCTAGGTGCTTCATGGATTCTAAGGTAATGACTCGTTTTTTGTCTTGTAGGTAGATACAGACGTATTCTCTTAAGCCTTCGATATAGAGGATGTCGGGATAGTTGATTTTGACAGACTTATAATCTGCTTTTACGAAGAAGTAATTTTTTTCTTTGGGAGCTGGAGCTGGTGGTACTGGATTGGGAGCTTGAACTACTGCTGGAGGAGTATTGGCGCCTTTTTTCATACGGATATAGTCTTCTGCTTTATTGACCGATTGGAAGAATCGCTCGAATGGGATGGGCTTTAGGAGGTAATCTAACACATCTAATTCATAGCTTTCTATGGCATATTCGGTATAGGCCGTGGTGAGTATAACAACTGGTTTTTTCTTTAGGCTACGTAGCAATTCCAGGCCCGATAAGTCGGGCATTTGTATATCTAAGAACATGAGGTCAATCTCATTATTTTGGAGCATTTCTATGGCTTCGAAGGCACTTTCGCACTTTCCCACTAATTCCAGTTGTGGGACTTTTTCGATATAGCTTTGTAGGAGTACTAAAGCGAGGTGTTCATCGTCTACTATTAGGCATTTGATTTTCAACGTAATTGTAATTTAAGGTTAACGGTATAAGTGTCTACTTCCTCTTCTATAGTTAAGGTATGTTGATTAGGGTATAAGAGTTGCAAGCGTTGTTGAATATTTTCTAATCCAATTCCTCCGACCTTGTCTTTTTTCTTAGCATTTCGAGAAATACTATTGGCAATATAGAAGTCAATTTTGTATTGATTAGCTTTAAGAGAGCTATCTAACCAGCCTTCCTCTGTATTATCTATATTGCCATGTTTGAAGCTATTTTCGAAGAAGGGGATGAATAGCATGGGTTCTATGAATAAATCATTACTCACGCCGATGGATTCGAAGCTAATTTTTTGTTTTTGTGATTTTTTCATTTGTTGTAGTGCGATATAGTTTTCTAGGTAGTTGATTTCTTTTTTGAGGGATACTTTTTCTGCATTACTGGTGTAGAGCATATAGCGCATCATTTCGGATAGCTTCATGACCATTGGTGCTGCTTCTTTTGAGTTGGTGTAAGCTAAGGTGTATATATTATTAAGAACGTTAAAAAGGAAGTGAGGGTTAACTTGTGTTTGTAAGAAGCGCAATTCTGCCTCCAGTCGATAGCTTTTGAGTTCTTGTTGTACTTGCTCATTTTTGAGTCGTAATTGGCGATATTTGAATGAACTGGAGATAAATAGTATCGTCACAGAAGATAAGACCACATTGGCGATATGTGGTAGAGTATAAAACTCCAATCCGATAGAATCGGTATCTGTGATCAGCCAATTATCCACATATACTCGAATAGGGGTAATGACGGCGATTGCTAGCATGAGTAATCCATAGTAGGAGATAGGGCGATTTTGTTGGAAATAACGAGGTATAAGTATCCAGAAATTAAAATAGACCAAGATCGCTTGGAAGGTAACCGTAATGAGATTACGCGCGATGATGGAGCCGAAATTACCTGCATTGGCGTATACGGAGGTCAGTAGGATCAAGTAGCCGATCCAGAATAGGATATGAAGAATGATCCTACGTTGATTAATGTCTCCCAATTTCATGCTTTCAAGATAAGATTTTTTATAGTTAATTGTCAAATTACTTTTTTGCCCCTTTACGTTCATAGATAAATATTGACCTTTCGGTGATTATATAGGTCTAATCGTTGAATAGATTTTTTTAAGGAGTATTACTAGCTTATACTTGCATCAGTGTATAACACACGAGGAGATAATCTCGTTGCTTAAAACAATTCCAGCCCGTTTTAAGTCGTTTTGATAAAATCCATATACCTTCGTCTTCTCAAATGTTATGCACTCCCTTTCGGGGTGATAAGTGCATGGACAAAATTACTCTTACTTTATGACTGGTTCTTTTTTACTTATGCTGCGTTAAATTTTCCTTAAATAGCACGGCTATGCTCGTCAAATTTGCCTTGCCTAAGTAAAAAAGACCTACAGTCAAAAGACAACTTAATTTTGTCCAAGCACTTACTTTCATTTATTGATCATTACCATTAGGTTAGGGGGACAAAAATACAATACAAATTTTTAAAGCTTAATTTATAAGCTTGCATATTATATTACGGGTTTCATAGTTTAGGGTGTTATTTCGCATAAGTGCGGTAACACGGATTGGGAATTGCGAATAAAAGTCCTCATGATTTTGTTTCGTAATTCCCGATCCCATTTTATGAAACTCCTTGGAATGTGGCAATAGCAAATTTTCAATCTTGCTTGATCTATTTTGCTTTATAGATAACTGCTTTTACGCCTAAATTGAATTTCTATTTATTCATTTTTAATACCATGAACATGAGAAGCATTTTAATTTTGATTGGCTTTTTAACATTTCCCTTTATCCAAAGTTTTACACAAAGCACTTTTCCTACTATTAATACTGAAGATGTTAGTATTGTCAGAGATCAATGGGGTGTTCCTCATATCTTTGGGAAGACAGATGCAGCTACCGCTTATGGGCTTGCTTGGGCGAATGCGGAGGATGCCTTCGCTGTCATGCAAGAAACCCTTTGTATTTCCAGAGGCTTGATGGGTAAAATCGAAGGGAAAGAGGGAGCTATTAAGGATTATTTTGTTCACTCTTTAGGGATTGATGGAATAGTGGAAGCTCAGTATGAGGAAAAAACAGGTGAAGATTTTAAAAAGTATTTGGATGGTTATTGTCAGGGATTGAATGCTTATGCGGCATCTCATAAGAAAGAATGGCTTTCTAAGGAGTTGTTTCCTATTGAGCCTAAGGATGTGTTGAAAGCTTATATGGTGTCTTTCTCTTTCTTGACCCAAGTGCATACGGAGGTGGAGAAAGTGATCAAAGGCAATGTGAATGATGAATTAATTGCTGAAAATATAGGTTCTAATGCCTTTGCCCTCAATACGACCCGAACGAAAGATGGCAAAACTTACCTTTGTATTAATCCACACTTTATGGTAGATGGGCCTTTTAGCTTTTGGGAAGCGCACATACAAAGTGAAGAAGGACTTAATATGACTGGTACCTTGATGCAGGGCAGTGTGGCTATTGCAATGGGGAATAATGAGCATTTAGGTTGGGGGATGACCTTCAATCATTTTGATAGAGTGGATAGTTACCAACTCAAAATGCATCCTAAGAAAAAACACCTTTATGAGGTAGATGGTGAATGGTTAGAATTAGAGAAAAGACCTATTACGCTTAAGGTTAAGACTGGTTTTGTGAATATTCCAGTCAAGAAGATGGCTTATTGGAGTATTTATGGGCCTACTTATGAGTCTGAGGATGGGAATTTCTATTCGGTACGTACCTCTGCCATGTTTAGTATACAATCAGCAGAGCAATTGTATAGAATGAATAAGTCGACTAATTATGACGAATTTAAAACGGCTTTAGATATACAAGGTATTCCACTTTTCAACATTGTATATGTGGATAAGGCGGATAATATCTACTATTTAAGTAATGGGCTTTATCCTGTGAAAGATCCTAAGTTAAATTGGAGTGGAGCAGTAGCAGGAAATAGTTCTGATACGCTTTGGGATGAGTTTTATCCTGTATCAGACTTACCTCATGTAGAAAATCCTTCCTGTGGCTATGTTTTCAATACGAATAATACCCCATTCAATGCGACTTGTGAAGAGGAGAATGATGATAGAAGCCGTTTGCCAGCTTATGCGGATAGTTATCCTGGAGATAATAATCGTTCTCGTCGATTTATGGAGTTGATTCAGGCTCAAGAGGAATTTACTTTTGATGAATTTAAGTCGATTAAGTTTGATCACCAATTTCCTGAGTCGAGTCCATTTTTGGAATCTTTAGAAGGGCTTTATGATTTAGATCCTGCGAAGTATCCGAGTTTATCGAGTATTATTACGGAATTGCAATCGTGGGACAAGGTAGCAGATTTAAATAGTTCTACAGCTACAATTTTCCAATTGGCGATACATAATATTTTTGAGGCTAATAATTATGGCGTGCAGCATTTTATTTATGGAATAGAGGCTGATGAGGAAGTTTGGGTAAGGACTTTAGAGGAAACCAAGGACTTTTTATTATCTAATTATGGGACGATTAATGTGCCATTGAAGCAATTTCAGTGTTTTGTGAGAGGGGAGGAAGCTTATCCTTCTCATGGTTATGCAGATGTATTGATGGCGGGTTATACGAAGCCTTATAAGGATGGGAAGTACCAAATGGAATTTGCGGATAGTTATATTCATTTTGTAGCTTTTGGACCTGATGGGCCAGAACAGATGGAGAGTTTATTGCCTTTTAGTAATAATGTTACTGCTGATCAATATGAAGATCAACTTTCTTTATACAATCAACATCAGACGAAAAAAATTACACTGGATAGAGTGGAGATTGAGAAGGGTGCTGTGAGGATTTATCATCCAGAGTAAGCTTATTTCGAGAATTAGTATAGTCCCATATTCGAGTGTAGAGAAGTCTTCTAACTTGAATATGGGACAATTACCTTGGGTTAATATAGGGTAAAAGTTTATTGGGGATTTAATTTCAATACCGCAATATCATCTGATTAGCTCCGATTTGCAAAGACATCTTT
>JAHDDN010000342.1 GCA_020629335.1 Chitinophagales bacterium
TATTTTGTGGGTCTAATTTAGAAATATCTACTCCTTTTAAATTCGGAGCCATTGGCACCATATCTTGTCGATCAGTAATGCCGTCTTGTGCTTTTACATTATAAATGTAGCCATCTTTGAGCGTCCATACATACATCGGCTTAGCTTGTAAAGCATCATCTTGAATTATATCATTGGCATTGAGCGACCTGAAAGAAATATAAGTCCCTAATGGAATATCATTCAATACGACCTGATTATCTTGTAATAAGATTTCACTATGCTCTTTCTTGTCTTTGCCGATAAATACTTTTAAGTCGTAATCTCCCTTATTAAATAACCTAACTGCCCCCTTAGGTTTGGTATTATTGGTATTTGTAGTGTTTGTCGTAGTATTCGTTGTAGTATTATTAGTAACATTAGAATCATTTGGTGGATTCGCAGAAGCATCAATAATATTATAATATGGGCTACCATTAATGATTACTTTTTTGGTTGCTAAATCTAAACCAATAGTTACAGGACGATTTTTATCTTTTAAATGAACCATCCATTCTTCTCTTTTGGTTTCTTCAAACGAAAAGGCTTTGTTACCTGCATAGTCAAATTCACCCCAATCCTTTCCTGATATTTGCCTGAAAGAACCTTCAACTGCACCAGTAGTAAAAACGACCTCAATCACATTTTTACCATTTACTTGAGTTAAGTCCGTTGGGCTAGTATTTAAAGATGGATTGGCAAAAGCTTCTGTGATATGATAATAAGGACTACCGTTAATTTTTATTCTTTTTATAGATAGGTCTAATACGATTTGTGTACCACGATTAGGATCTACTAATGAAACGGATTGAGCATCTCTTTCTATTTCTTTAAATGAAAATTTCTTTTCGCCTCCTTGAAACTCCCCCCATTCTTTATCGCTGGTCATTTCAAATGCCCCATCTACGTTGCCTGTGAAAGTAACTTTAGTTAGATTCGTTCCATTTACACTAGGATCAAGATCCTGTGCTTGTACATTTATCATTAAGGAGAAAAGAATACCTAACAGTAATGGAATAGATTTAAGAAGGTAATCTTGAAATAATTTGAATCTTTGATTCGTTTTAGAATCTCTGGACAATAAATTTGATTGTTTCATAATAATGAATTTTTGGTTGAATAAATTTGTTTAACGACTAAGCATCGTTAAATTTACTGACCCAAAATAAAAGAGGGCGAGGGCGTACCTTTAGTGGTTCAATTTATTAGTCCTTGACAGCCCAAGTTTTGTCTTTTTACGATTCTACTTCGTTATTTTTTCGTTCCGTAGCTCTGCTATGGGCCTCAAAAATGCCTTGTATAATCGCAAAAATACTACAACTTAACTGTCAGAAACTTATAAACTGAACCATTAGTATTTTGCTTATGGTACAGCAATCCCTTTTAAGAATGATCTAAAGATCACTCTGCAATTAGTGAGGGGGCGTGAGGGGTCAAAACTTACGTCCCTTTTTTTATCGCAAAAACTTATTTTATTTCGATGATAAAAGTGGTCAAAACAATCATCATCATTAGCTTTTGCTTGATGCCACAAGTTAAATGAATATTTACTATCAAAATGGTTCAAATCATGCATAAACTAGTCCATATCATGCATTTTTTATCATATTGTTATTTTTTCAGCATTATCGTTTAAACAAATGCGTTTTTTTTGAGTAAAAATCAGATATATTGACCATTTCTATTGATTTTAATTCTTTCAAGCAAAGCTGTAACAAAAAAAAAAACAATTGTCCTCCAAAATTTGTAGATTTGCTTTACTATAACTGTATATCAACTACCATACTTAATGCTTCTTAGATTAAATTTTTTGACCATGAAAGTTACCCTTCTTAAATGTGCGCTACTGGGGTGTTGGATGAATATGGGCTTAATGCTATTCACTCAAGCCAATACTCCTAACGATAATGAAGCTTTTCAACGACTTTCTGAGTGGATGACAGGCTCCTTTAGTAATGAATTTCAATCAAATCAAGATACTTCCTACTACCATATTAGTCTGGAAATGCATCCTATTTGGCAGGATCGAACAGATGCTATATGGTTATACGTAGAACAAGCTTTGTTTACACAAAAAGATAAACCATACAGACAGCGAGTTTATCAGTTACTCGATAAAGGCAATGGAGAGTTCGAAAGCGTGATCTATAAATTGCCTGAAGAAGAAAAATATATTAATCAAGGCCCAGAGGCTTTTAATGATTTAAACCCTGAATCACTAGAAATTAGAGAAGGATGTGCCGTATTTTTGAAGGATAGAGGCGACTTCTTTATGGGAGCAACAAACGAAAAAGATTGTAAAAGCACTTTACGTGGCGCTGCTTATGCTACTTCACAAGTGAGAGTATTTGAAGACCGACTGATCTCTTGGGATCAGGGATTCAATGAAGCAGATAAACAAATGTGGGGAGCTGAAAAAGGCGGTTATATCTTTGACAAAATTATACCTATGCAATACCCTAATGTTAGAAGAGACGATGTAGTGGACGATTATTTCGGCACTGAAGTCGCTGACCCTTATCGTTGGTTGGAAGATGAAAGCCATCCTGACACCAAAGAATGGATCAAAACCCAAAATGAATTGACCTTCGACTACCTATCGGAGATACCTTTCAAGAATAGAATTAAAGAACGATTGGAAGAATTAATGGATTATCCTCGTTATTCTTCCCCTTATAAGGAAGGTGAATACTACTATTTCTTTAAGAATGATGGCCTACAAGAACAAAGTGCCATGTATCGACAAAAAGGCTTAGACGGCACAGCTGAACTTTTCCTTGATCCGAATGACTTTTCAGAAGATGGTACTATCTCTCTATCTGGATGGTCCTTCTCTAAGGATGGCAAATATTTTAGCTATGGCGTATCCAGAGGCGGTTCAGATTGGAAAGAAGTAAGAGTAATGGAAGTCGCCAATAAAAGAATGCTACGTGATCACCTAAAAAATATTAAGTTTTCTACGCCTTCTTGGTATAAAGATGGGTTCTACTATTCTCGTTTTGAACAACCCAAGGAAGGGGAAACTTATTCTGAGAAAAATACTCACCAAAAAATTTATTACCATAAAGTAGGAGATGATCAAAGCCAAGATATACTCATCTATGAGGATCCTGAACATCCTACTCGTAATGGGAATATATATGTTACCACAGATGAAAAATATGCCTTTTTATCCATTTGGGAAGGTACTCACAATAACACCCTTTACTTTGCTAAGGCTGACATAGTACCTAAAGGTTTCTGCCCTATAGCCGATGCTGTTACATCAGGCTTTAAGCCTATCGCAGACGAAATGGATGGCAATTACTGGATCGTAGATAATATAGACGATCAGTTCTTACTAATGACAGATTATAAAGCACCTAATTACAGATTAGTACAAGTCAATCCCAAAAAGACAAAACGCAAAAAATGGAAAGATATCATTCCAGAATCAAAACATGTGCTGGAATCTGTCTCACATCATGGCGGGAAACTCATCGCTAAATATGCGGAAGATGTACAATCAAAATTATATGTTTACTCTACTAGCGGCAAAAAAGAAAATACCATAGAATTACCTGGGCCAGGTACCGTGGGCGGATTGTTCGGAAAGAAGGATGAAAATATTACCTTCTTTGGATTTACCTCTTTTACCGTTCCTACTAATATCTACCAATATAATATAGAAACGCAAGAGCTAAGCCTATTCAAAGCATCCGAAATGTCAGCAGATCTTGAGCAGTTCGAAACCAAACAAATTTTCTACAAAAGTAAAGATGGTACCAAAGTACCCATGTTCATTACCTACAAAAAAGGCTTAGAATTAAACGGAAATAACCCAACCTATCTCTACGGATATGGAGGCTTTAATATCAGTATCGACCCACAGTTCTCAAGTCAATTACTCGTCTTTTTAGAAAATGGAGGTGTATACGCCTCCGCCAACCTAAGAGGCGGTAGCGAGTATGGCGAAAAATGGCACCAAGATGGGATGCTAGATAATAAACAAAATGTGTTTGACGACTTCATCAGCGCTGCCGAATATCTAATCGCCGAGAAATACACCTCTTCAGATAAATTAGCCATCGCAGGGCGCTCTAATGGAGGCCTACTAGTAGGAGCTGTTATGACGCAACGCCCAGAATTATTCAAAGTAGCACTACCCACTGTAGGCGTCCTTGATATGCTCCGATACCATAAATTTACCATCGGATGGGCTTGGGCAGTAGAATATGGCTCCAGCGAAAATGAAGCGCAATTCAAAACTTTATACCAATATTCTCCACTTCACAATATCAAAAAAGGCACCCAATATCCCGCCACTCTCGTTTTGACAGCAGATCGGGATGATAGAGTCGTTCCCGCTCATTCCTTCAAATTTATCTCCGAATTACAAGCTGCTCAAGCAGGCAATGCGCCTTGTATTATTAGAGTAGATGTTAAGGCTGGACATGGAGCAGGCAAATCAATGTCTCAATTTATTGACGAACGAGCCGATATTTGGGCCTTCGTTTTCAATCACTTAGGCATGACATTTCAAGATTAAGAAGCGCGCATCGACGAGTATTTTTAACGCACTTTAATAATAAAGAAAGGCATCAATCACCGATTGATGCCTTCAAAAAACTAAGAATAAAATGAAAACACACACACTTTTGTTTAAACCTTATTTACCGCATTATTTCATTTAATTAACGGCGTCTTTTTTTTTCCGTATGTGAATTTACAATAAATTTTCACTAAAATCAACAAATCATTACAAATTTTCATAAAGTAAATAGCATTTCTATCTAAACAAGAATACATTGTTTAAACATTGATTTGAAAATCATGCCCCCCTATAAATCTTCTCTCCACATTTAATTTCCACACAATTTCAAGCTCAATTATCTACAACCAATTAAAATACGTATTTTCGTCAATCAATTTTTTTTGGGCGCAACCCTTCGGGTCGGGCTATCCGCTCTTATGAGCCTATGAGCCACCTACTTCACTAAGCTGTACTTGTCTTCCACTGCGTGGCAAGCCTGCGTCCAGCTAAGTTCCGTAAGCTGTCTCATTACGCCTCATACCGCTCCTATCCCTTGCGCAAAAATAGCATTGTCCCATGAATAAAAGCACAGAAAAACAACATACAGTTAGCTACTCTTTACCAGCTCAAATCGCTGCCTGGAGCGTACACGCCTTCACCTCCTCAGGAGTCGTTTTCGCTTTTTTAGCGATACTGGCAGTGGCCAATCACGATTGGCGTATGGCCATGATCTGGCTCCTAGTCTGCTATATCGTGGATGGCATCGATGGCACCTTTGCCCGCTTATTTAAAGTAAAGGAAGTTCTCCCCTATTTTGATGGCAAATCCGTGGATTATGTTATTGACTTCGCTACTTATGCTATCATACCGACCTATTTTATGTATGAAGCAGGTATCGTACCCGAACATCTAAATATGTTCGCAGCTGCCTCTATGCTCATGGTATCTGCCTACTACTACGGCAAATCAGGCATGGTTTCTGACGATTATCACTTTGTGGGCTTTCCTGTGCTATGGAATTTTGTGGTCTTCTATCAATTCTTTGTATTCGACTTCAGCCCTATGGTCAATTTCATAGCCATTATGGTACTTTGTGTATTGCATATCGTCCCTATCAAATACATTTACCCAAGTCGCTCCCTCAAATACCAAGTATTCAATATCGTAATGACTACCATCGGAATTGCTTCCTTTGTATTCATAACTTGGTTCTATCCTGAAGAATACCTGATACTACAATTGGCCGCTATTGCTACCATGATACATTTTATCGGAATGAGCCTAATAGGGACTTTCGGCAAAAACCAGTTAGAGGACCAGTAATCATGAAAAAATAAACCCGTGACGCCCTGAAATTGTATAGTCTTAAAGATAATAAAACCAGTAGGGGCGGACCTATGTGTCCGCCCAATAATATAAATAAGTAGGGGCAGACCTATGTGTCCGCCCAATAATATAAATAAGTAGGGGCAGACCTATGTGTCCGC
>JAHDDN010000343.1 GCA_020629335.1 Chitinophagales bacterium
ATGGTTTAGAACAAATGATTTGGATACAGCCTACAGGCCAAGATTATACCCCAGGAAGTCTGAGTTTGCTCGTTTGTAATAATTCGGGTACAACTGCTGAAAGTATCAATATTGCTTATAATTTATTCGTCTTGAATGATGGAGATAGAGGCAATTCTTTTAATTTTTCATACTCAGCAGATGGAGAAAATTATATAGATGTTCAGGAATTAGCCTTTACATCGGCAGTAGTGGCAGATAATGTATTAGAAACCTATGGTTTAGAAAATAGCAATATCGGATCTGCGGTGGCTGATGGCGAATGTATTTATTTGCGTTGGTCAAGTGATGATGTAGAAGGTATGGGGCCAAGAGATGAATTTGGCTTAGATAATATCGGTATTACTTTTAATAGTGATGGAGGCGGTAGCGAAGTTCCAACGATGAGTTTGCCAAGTGTATCACTTTCTGGAGATGAAGGTAACTTTTCACAAGTCTTTAGCTTTATTAGTGAAGCAGCTGACTGTACAGCAGATGTAGTTATTGCTGAAGAAAGTACAGCGACAGAAGCGCTTGACTTTGTATTAGAGACGCCTGTTTTGACTTTTACAGCAGATGGGCCAACTTCTACTACCGTTGTAATAGACATCTTAGATGACACAGATATTGAAGGGGATGAGACGATAGTATTAACCTTAGCTAATCCATCTGAAGGATGTGAAGTTAGTAGTGGAGCCTTAACTTTCACTATTGAAGATAATGATTTTGAAGCGACTAGCATTGGAGATGTAACGATGAATGATGCCAATGGAGTGGTCAGTTCTTTAGGACAAGAGGTGCAGTTGTCAGGTATTGTATATGGATATAATATGCGTACCACAGGTTTCCAATTTACGATTATTGATGAATCTGGTGAAGGTATTAATGTATTTAGTGACATCAATACTTTTGGTTATTCGCCTAATGAGGGAGATGAGGTTTCTATTTCTGGTTTGATAGGACAGTACAACGGTTTGACGCAATTGATTGCGCAGTCAGCACTAGCTTCTTCTTCGAATAATACTTTATTAGAACCAACAGTAGTAACAGCTTTAAGCGAAGATACTGAGTCAAGTTTAGTGCGTTTAGAGAATGTAGAATTAGTAGATCCATTGCAGTGGACAACTGGTGCAGGAAGTGGAGGCTTTAATGTAGATGTAACGGATGGAGTGAATACTTATACTGTTAGAATCGATGATAATATCGATCTTTATGATGCAACTGCTCCAACAGGAATGCTAAACATCACAGGTATTGGAGGACAATTTGACTCTGATGCCCCATATGCAGAAGGTTATCAAATATTACCAAGATATGGTTCAGATATAGAACAAATTGGTACACCACAAATGCCTGTCGTAAGTATTTTAGAAACAGATGAGTTTGTTTCTGAATTAGCAATGACTAAAATGATCGATGTTTCTATTCAAAATAGTAATGATACTGCTACCACAGTAGGCGTGAATGTATCACCTTCTTCATCAGCTACAGAAGGTGTTGATTTTAACTTAATCACTACGAGTTTAACATTTGCACCGAATTCTACAGGTAGTCAATCAATCACAGTGCAAATTTTGGATGATTCAGATTTAGAAGGAGATGAAGTAATTGTGTTAGAACTAACGGATGTTACCAATGGTTCTATTAGTGCAGGAATGGCTAATATTACCATCATAGATGACGAAGTAGTTTCTAATATTGACTTATTAACAGATGATCTCAAAATCTATCCTAATCCTTTCCAAAGCGAATTAACTATTGAGTCAAGCGTTGATTATCAAGCAGTTTATGTATATGATATGAGCGGAAAAGAATTGATGGGCAAAGCAGTTTTATCTAATACAACATCCATTGATCTTTCAAGCCTAAGTCCAGGAATGTACTTATTAAATATTATCACAGAAAACGGTAATATCGCCAAACCAATTATTAAAGAATAAGCTTTTATTGTGTGCTTAAAAGCTTTATTTGTTTAAAAAAACCTGCCATCTTTTTGATGACAGGTTTTTTTTTGTCCTAAAAATGTGTTAACTTAAATTTTTACTTTAAATAAGCTAACTTAGCGAGCTGATTTGCAAGCTAAAGCAAATAGTTCCTATTGGTTCAGTTTATAAGTTTCTGACAGTTAAGTTGTAGTATTTTTGCGATTATACAAGGCATTTTTGAGGTACATAGCAGCGCTACGGAGCGAAAAAATAACGAAGTAGAATTGTAAAAAGACAAAACTTGGGCTGTCAAGGACTTATAAATTGAGCCACTATGCTTTGGAAGGTGTCCAAAACTCATTTTTAAAACCCATTACCCCATGGCTGAAAAGTCTAAATCTGCGATTAGCAACTTTGAATTAAAAGTAATACTGGCCATAGTAGTAATAGCTTGGCTATATTTCTATTATGAAAAAAACTTCAAAGGGAGCACTATGCCTCGAATGAAGTACAAGCATACTGAAGAATACGATATTGATAGAAGACGTCAACCAAGCTCCTATAATCGTCGTTCTATAGAAACCTACGCAGAACAGGGTAGAACAGACAGAAGTATAGTAAGTGGAAGATCAGTAGAACAAAACAATCATGTTAATAATACAAATCTACCACCTCATCAACGCAATACAACACAGCCAACAACTCCTCCTCCAGCTCCTCCAAGAAATACGTCAACTCCCACACAAGCGCCTTATAACCCACCGCCAGCACAGCGAAGCTACAACCGGTATAATGAATACGGTATTCCAACTCAATGGCTGGATAACTGTTTGGCGGTAGATGGCTTTGATATGCCTGTAGGCTGGCCTGACGGAAAAGGCTATTATATAGCCTTAGGGTACGGAAAAGACCAACATTTAGGAGAAGATTGGAATGGCGTAGGTGGAGGAAATACAGACCTCAATGATGCTGTAAGTGCAGTAGCTGACGGTGTAATATTTTCCGCTAAAGATGAAGGAGGCAAATGGGGTAATGTGATTAGAATAGCTCATAACATCGGTACCGCTCGTAATCCTCGTTTTATTGAGTCCTACTACGCCCACCTAAATGAAATCAATGTCTACGAAGGCGATATCGTTAGAAGAGGCCAAAAAATAGGCAAAATAGGCACAGGAAATGGCCAATATACCGCCCACCTTCATTTTGAAATGCGTCAACAAATCAACGAAAGAATCAAACGATCTGGATTCGGTGACTCCAATACACACATTTCCCCAACAGATTTCATTCAAGAAAATAGACCTCAAAGAAGATAAGTAATATTAGCTACTCAAGTAGCTAAACAAGAAAGTACTTCAGGACGTTAACAAAACATGTCAAACACAGAATTCCCACAGATATTACTCGAATGGTACGAAGCCAATGCCCGTACACTTCCTTGGATAGGTATCAAAGACCCCTACAAAATCTGGCTATCAGAAATCATTCTTCAGCAAACAAGAGTAGAACAAGGCCGCCCTTACTACGAAAAATTCATCAAAGAATATCCCGTAATAGAGGAATTAGCCGATGCGCCAGAACAAGAAGTGATGAAGCTGTGGGAAGGCTTAGGCTACTATTCCAGAGCTCGAAATCTACACGCTACCGCCAAGCATATTAGCCAAGAAAGAGGAGGCGATTTTCCCAATACTTATGACGATATTCTACAACTAAAAGGCGTTGGTCCTTACACCGCCGCTGCCATTGCCTCATTTGCCTATGACCTAGCTCACGCAGTTGTAGATGGCAATGTCTATCGCATTCTTTCTCGCTACTTCGGCATAGAAACGCCCATTGATACCACCCAAGGCAAAAAGGAATTCGCCCAATTAGCCAACGAACTCCTAGCTAAAGACAAAGCAGCCACTTACAATCAAGCAATTATGGATTTTGCATCCACTCAATGTAGACCTGCCAATCCCGACTGCCAAGCTTGTCCCATGAATGCCCAATGCTACGCCTTCGCTCATCAAAAAGTATCCGATCTTCCCGTAAAGTCCAAAAAAATTAAGCGAAAAGACCGCTTCTTTCATTACCTATACATAGTAGACAAAACAAAAATTTATCTACACCAACGCACTCAAAAAGACATCTGGCAAAACCTCTATCAATTTCCCCTCATTGAATGCGATAAAATGCACGTCAATCAAAAAAAATTAGCTAAAACTCCCGAATGGAAAGCCATTTTTGGAGACCAAAAAGTCAAAGTACAACACATCTCAAAACCTTACAAACAAACACTTACTCACCTCAATGTACACGCCTGTTTCTACGAAATAACACACGAACTAAAGGATTCCAACTTCATCAAAATTGAAGGTCAAAATATTGAGCAATACGCCTTCCCCAAAACAATTACCAACTATTTAAAAGATAAAGCATTAATTTAAATTGAATGACTTATAAATTTGGGGCTTCCCCTTTTTAAATTTTTCATCGGACCTTAGTAGGGGCGGTACCTGTGTGTCCGCCCTTAGCACTACCTATGTGTGCGCTCTCCGATGAAAAATTTAAAAAGGGTCGGGCTGTCCGCTCTTATGTGGCTATGCTGCTCTAAGTTCGCTAAGCGCTGCTTGTCTGCCCTTCGGGCCAGCCGTCGCATCACTAAGCTACCTAAGTCGCATCATAAACGCCACATACCGCTTCCATCCCTAAGCCGATTCCCACAAGGCAAAAGGGTTTGAAAGAATTTTTTTTAAAAAAAACCTAATTGATTATCAACGCTTTATGTAAAATGTGGAAAAAAAAGGAAAAAAAGTGCTATTTTTTTTATGGAAAAAGAGCTAAAAACGCCTCCTTATAGTAGAAACTGTTATAGAACCGATTTTACGACAGTATTGTTTTGAACAAAAAATAACTTCATAATTTATATTATAATAATAAAAATTTAATTAGATGAAAAGCCTAAACAAAGTCATGTTAATTGGCAATCTAGGAAAAGATCCAGAAATGCGTCGTTTTGATAACGATATTTCAAAAGCCAGTTTCTCACTAGCAACAACCGAAAGGTACACTAACAAAGCAGGAGAAATAGTAGAAAATACTGATTGGCACAATATAGTAGCTTGGAGAGGACTCGCAACGGTATGTGAGAGATACCTCAAAAAAGGAAATAAAGTCTACATAGAAGGCCGAATTAGAAATCGTTCTTGGGATGCCGAAGATGGTACCAAAAAGTACATCACAGAAATCGAAGCAAAAGAATTGATTCTACTAACTCCTCGAGCAGAAGGTGAAAACCAATATGGTCAAAATACGAATGCAGCAGCAATGGTCAGCAATCCGCCACCACCGCCAGTCAGTAATCCACAAGCAGATCCAGTAGCCAATAATACCGCTACACCTATCACTCCTACAACTCCAGCAGCTAATCCTGCAACAGAAGAGGAGGATGATTTGCCATTCTAGAAAAGACCTTTTCTTAACGAACACTAAAAAGGCATATCCAATAAAGGATATGCCTTTTTTATTCTATTTTTGTATATGCCAATCATCACAACAGCTCAATCCCAAGACCTCCAAAAAATCAAGCAACTCTACACTGCCTGCACCCTCCTTATGCACCAAGAAGGCTACTTTAATTGGGATGAAAAATATCCTCCTATCAGTAAAATCCAAGCAGATATAAAAGCGCGAAGCCTCTTTAAAATGACGGATGAAGAAGAGATAAAAGCAGTCATCACACTGGATGAATACCAAAGCGAAGAATATCAAGAAATTCAATGGGAAGGAAAAAATGGAACAGTGCTAGTCGTACACCGACTATCAGTACACCCCAAACACCAAAAACAAGGAATCGCTCGCCAAATGATGGACTTCGCCGAAGAGTGGGCCATCCAAAACCAATATCAATCTATCCGTCTCGACGCCTATCAACCTAACCAACGCTTACAACAGTTTTATCTCAACAGAAACTACAAAGCCCTAGGCCACGTCTATCTCGAACAAAGACCCATTCCCTTCATCTGCTATGAAAAGATTTTAAGTAGGTGAATAAAAGTTTTCGCATAGTCCGATGAGGTTATTTTGAGCTTA
>JAHDDN010000344.1 GCA_020629335.1 Chitinophagales bacterium
GGACATTTTCATCAGAAGCAGATTGATCAAAGGAATATACATTGGATTGTTGTGCTGCTGGCACTCCTTCAGTATCAAAAACTGTGATGGGGCCTAATAGGGACCAATCGCCCTCATCTCTATATGAATCAGGGCGATTCGCTTCAAAGGCTTTACGCTTTGCTATTTCGTTTTTTGCGTTAATACTTGCAATGCGACCATCTGCTTGCATCATTCGTTCAGCCCCACGACGCCAGCGCTTATAGTACTGTGTATGGTAATTTTTCACGAAAGAGTGTTCTTGATAGTAGGCCTTATAGGCTGCTTCTACTTCAAATACCTTAGGATCTTCAGCATACATCAATTGCGCCCAATGAGGAGCCTTATTGACCTCATAATCAGTCGGTTTAAGCATTTTAAACTGAGCTGAAACATTAGTGTTTACCAGCATAGACATCCCTACTATTAATAAAGAAGACAAGAATGATGCGAATTTCATATCTAGCGTTTTGTTTAGACACTCAATATACTAAATGTCAGGGAAAGGCTTCAACTTAAAAGGCATAATTAAGTGGGTTTGTTAAGCTGCTTACTAATTTATCACTAGCAATGATTAATATCATTGCTTCTATTGATTTATGTCATTTATAGTTGGAAGGAGCTGCTTTATCTTTGTAACGAACCAAAAAACTATAATTATGATTAATCAACCAGCAATAGGCAAAGCGCCAAGAACCAAAATAAAAAAGAAAGGCATTTTTGAAAATTACTTCGAATTTTGCGATCAACTCAATGAGTTCAACATAGTATTGTATATTATTGGGTTGCTTAGTTTAACGTCTATATTCATACCGATTGGAGTATATTTATTACAGAGTAGTGAATGGTTATTAGCTTATATCATTACAAGTATGGTACTATTTTTAACTAATATAGTATTGCATGTAGATGGGCAGAAAACAAGGGTCACTATCACTTTTTTCTTAGTCAATGTAGGTTTTCACTTTTTCGCTATATTATCTCAGCTTATCTAAATAAATAGAAATCTAAACTTACACTTGGGGATATTTTTTGTTTTAAGATAGATTTAGGGAATTAACAAGGGCAGAAAAATTTATTTTGCCCTTGTTTTTCTTTTTAGTTATATTTCGCTTATGATAAAGCCTATTAGGGACATTGAAAATTATGAGGATATTAAATTATTCGTGGACTGCTTTTATACAAAAGTACAGAATGACGAGCTTTTAGCTCCAGTCTTTGCTTTGCGTATCCCTGATGACCAATGGCCAAGGCATTTGAATCGAATGTATAACTTCTGGTATAGTGTCCTTTTTGCGGGGCAAACTTATAAGGGGAATCCATTTGCTAAACATGCTACATTGCCTGTTGAGGCCGCTCATTTTGATCATTGGGTACAATTGTTCAATGATAATTTAGATGAATTATTTGATGGCCCTCGTGCTAAGGAGACAAAAGAAAGAATAGCTAATATGAGTACTGCTTTTAAAGCTAAATTAGCATTTATTAAAGCGAATCCTAATTATCGGAATATTGTGTAAGTAAGTACATTAATCGCTTTGTTTTACTTAGATAATTGCTCCGATTGGGCGACCACGAGGGTCGCCCCTACTTTCGATGTTTCCAAAAGGATCGCAATAGTAATAGAAACGAAATGCCTCCGAATATTAGGGCATATAATCTGAATTGCTCTTCTCCATCCTTATGTAATATATAGGCGAATATCAATGCGGTAATCAATAAGATAGTGAATATTAGTTGCTGACCTACTGCATATATTAATTTATTTTGCGTTTCTACCGCAGCCATATTTACTACCAACTCTCCTCTTTGTATCTTTTTAAGCGTTTTATTTAATTCGCCTGGTAAGGCTACAGAACTCAGCAAGCTTCCCTTTACTAATTCTGTAATAAACTGAACAACATTTCCATTTTCTCCTAAGATGAATTTTTGGAAATAGGGTTCTAATTCATCTATCGGATTCATATTGGAATCAAGGGTATTACAGATTCCTAATAATAAGGTTAACATCCTATTTAGTAAGACAAACTCTTTGGGAACTTGGACGGTATTCGTGATACCTCTTATTCCCAAATCTTTAGCCAAATTGAAAAGGGTGTTTTCAAATGGATTAACTTGGATTTCTTTTAGATTCATTCCTTCAAATTGGACTTCATTTTGTAGGAAATAGCGGAAGGATTCAATCACTTTTTCAGCCGTTTTTTCGGCATCTTTATGATCTGATAAAAAGCCCATTGTATGAAGGGATGCGATAATTTTTTCATCATCATTTTTGACAGCTGCGTCTATTAAGCCCAGAAAGCCCGTGCGCATAGAAGGCTGTAGTTCGCCAATAGCACCGAAATCTAAAAATACAACATTTCCATTCTCTTGTACCATGATATTTCCTGGATGCGGATCGGCATGATATAAGCCATCCTCAAATACCATTTTACAATAAGCATGTATCAAGCGATTTCCTAAATCCGTTTTGTCAATTCCCCATTCATCTATTTGTTTAATTTCATTAATCTTGACTCCTTCACAAAATTGGGTAACTAAAACTCGATTGGTCGAATATTCTTCAAATACTTTGGGGATGACTAATTGAGCTTCGCCTTCTAAATTTGCGGCTATTCGCTGCATAGCGCTGGCTTCTTTTTTAAAATCCAGCTCCTCCTCTATCATTTTTTCAATTTGAGTATAGGCATGCTCAATTCCCTTGATATTGAAAAAGTAAGATACTCCACCTATGATGCGCTGCATGATACCTAAATCCACCTCTGCAATACTCTCAATATTGGCATGTTGAACTTTTACTACGACTTCCTCTCCGCTTTTTAATTTGGCTCTATGTACTTGTCCAATTGAAGCAGATGCCAGAGGATTTCGATCAAAGTCTGCAAACAGATTTTCGGGTGTATTGCCTAATTCTCGCTTGATACGAGATTCAATTTCACTGTAAGGTCGAGCAGGAATCTTGTTTTGAAGAGCCTCTAAAGGCTCATGAAATCCTTCTGGTAAAAAGTTGGAAAGAATCGATAATGACTGCCCCATCTTAACAAACAAGCCTTGTAAATGAAGTACCGTTTCCTTCACTCGATCGGCATTTTTTAAATGCAAATCATATACTCGATCATCATAGTATTTTTGTCCTAAAAACTTTGATTTTATATAAAGCCATAGATAACTTAGTAATACTCGAAAAGTGGTCCAATAAGCGACTCGAATTCTGTAAAATGGGCGGAATATTTTTTGTTGGTTCATACTTTAGGGTTGGTTCTTATTAAGATTTCGTAAATATACACTTTTATTGCAATTTGGTTGGGGGTTTATGGTCAATGGTGGGTAGTCGATGGTTAATGGTCGATGGTCGATAGTCGATGGTCTATCGGTTTTTAGACCGCTCACTGCGTTCGCTGTGAGAGGAGAGACCGCTTCGCTGTCAGACGACAGACTGCTCGCTACACTCACTTTGGATGTTAGGTTTTTTCAGTTAAAACATTCCAAAGTTATTCAGTTGAAGGTCGATGGTTAATAGATTAGACCGCTTCGCTGTGAGATGAGAGACCGCTCGCTTTGCTCGCTGACAGATCGTTTGCTTCGCAAACTGTCAGATTTTTTTCGGTTAAAACGTTCCAACTTTATTCAGTTAAAACGTTAAAGAATCGGCTTAGGGATGGAAGCGGTATGTGGCGGCCATGCTGGGACCTACGGCGCTTAGTGATGCGATGGCTGGCCCGAAGGGCAGACAAGCAGCACTTAGCAAAGTGGGAGCAGTATAGCCACATAAGAGTGGACAGCCCGACGGCTGCGCTTCACTTGCAATGCGTAATGCATAATGATGAATGCATAATTTGGGTTTGTGCTACACACTTCGCCTTTCCGAGCGCAGCTGGAAGCCCCAAATAAAAAAAGCGAAACCATTACTGATTTCGCTTTTGAGTATTTTGTTCTTTTGTGTTGAATTAGTGGTAAGCTGGATTATGTGCTAAAGCACCACCGCAGCCTGTGCAATTACCTGCTGAACCTGATCCACCTGCACAACCTTTAGAACAGGTATAGTGCCAAACCCCCTTTGCATTCTGAGGTGGTTCTGGAGCTTTTGTCGTTGTAACAGGTGATTGAATAAAAGGGCTACCACTTGGAGGAGTACTACCTGCAGATGTGGTAGTTGTAACTGCTGGAGCTGCATTTCCATTATTGTGGTAGGCTTGATTATGTACTAATTCCTTACCGCATTTAGAACATTGGCCTTTAGATTCACTTCCAAAACCTACGTGCCCATCAGGACAGATATGGTGCTCCACCCCACTGTTGTTTGTGATTTTAGGTGTGTTATTTATCTTTTCTCCTGGAGGAGTTAACTGTTCGATTAAGGCGTCTTTGGCTGATTTATTTGCACTTGTTGTTGTTGGTGGTGTACTAGTAGAAGTACTGGTATTCGTTTTTGCTTTAGTCGTTGTTTTTTTCTTTTCTTCACTACACGAAAAGAGGCAGACACTAATGATAAGCATTAATATGGTAGTTAAATTTTTCATATTGTTAATTTGTGTTCAATGGCTATTGTAAGCTATTTTTCAACTTATACTAGCTATGCAATATAAGCTTTAATGATGAAATTAATTGGTTTTAAGTGATTTATAACAAATTTCGTGCTAAAAATTGAACACAAAAAAGAGCTATTTACGCCTGATAGAACGCAAATACAATTGTTCTACTTTATCTCTTGCCCAAGGGGTTCTTCTCAAAAACTTTAGGCTGGATTTAATGGATGGATCAAAATTAAAACATCGAATCTTGATACGTTCTCCTAATTTTTCCCATCCATACTTATCTACTAAATATTCTAAAATATCAGCTAATTTAACGCCATGTAAGGGATTATTTGGCTGTTCATTATCGGGGTTTTTATGCTTCATATTGAACTTAATATAAACCTTTTTTGCGCTTCAAAATAGTATAAGCAATCAAGGCTACGATGATTCCACTACCTAAAATAATGGCAGAGGAAGAAATTTGATACATTTTATCATTCAGTTTAGAGATGTAATCATGCCTTACTAAATAAGGTACTATATGGAAACGACTAATCAGTGATGGAATCAGACAGCATACGCCACCTATGACACCCCATAAGTATTTATTCAATCCTTTATCGTCTGCTGCTTCCATAAACATGGTAAAGGCCGCGATAATCACGACCAAATCTAACATGGTATTCATAGCTATTCTTTATTGACGCAAAGATAATGAACTAGCTCATAGGACAAAAAATCCTTGCATTATTTATGTTTTTATAACAACACAAACCATGCAAGGATTTAGGCTAAGGGAAAAAATCAGGTAATTTAGCTGACTAAAGTCCAAATTTGAAGTAAGCTAGCTATAATCCTGATTATTTATTTTTTAATCTACCGCACGGAAAGATTCGTCTCCACACATTCTGATAATTTTCGGTAAGAAGCTTCCCACTACTTCTACTAAATCGTTTTGATGCTTCATCACTTCGTGGATATCTTTATAGGCCATAGGCGCTTCATCCAATCCTGATCCGATGACTTCTACTCCGCAATCGCTCAAATGCTTGATCACATCATTGGTATCTAAGCTTTTCTTAGCAGCAGTTCTTGACATCGCTCGTCCAGCACCATGTGAAGCAGAGTTGATAGATAAAGGATCTCCTTTTCCTCTAACGATGAATCCTGGCGCAGTCATAGATCCTGGGATGATTCCTAAGACACCTTTTCCTGCTGGCGTAGCGCCTTTTCTATGAACGATCAATTCGTTTCCATCGGCATCCTTTTCTTTCCAAGCAAAGTTATGGTGATTTTCAATCATCGTCAATGGCGTTGCTCGTAAACCAATGGCCATTCTTTCGTGAATTTGGTGATGACAAGCAGAAGCATAATCACCTGCTAAATTCATCGCTAACCAATATTCTTGTCCAATCTCAGTATCCAAATCTAACCAAGCTAAATGTCTGGCCTCTTTCGGCAAAGGACAGTTTT
>JAHDDN010000345.1 GCA_020629335.1 Chitinophagales bacterium
CCTTCATCGTCGTCATCATCTTCGTCCTCCTCATCCTCATCTGATCCTATAAAGGCACCTGATTCGTCAAAGTATAACTCGATATCGTCGCAAATTTCCACTTCATAGTAATTTTCTCCATCTTCATCTTCTAATTCAACAGATTCTATTTCGCAATCTGGATAATTTGCTGCTATATATGCATCAATAATAGCTGGATACTCATCTACTTCTCCATCTTTAGAGGAGGCAGGTGTGTTTGAAACGATCAATTCTTTTTCCTTTTGGCAAGAATTGAGGCAAATAAGTAAACCTAAACTGATTAATAAGAGAGTTAAGTTTTTCATTTTATTTTTTTAAAAAGATTAAATTTTCAGGAACAGAACTTTGATGTTCTAATAGGGTGAAAAACAATGAATTCTTGTGTTTCTACTCTCTATGGTACACTTTTTTGAAGAAAGGTTGCCTGACGGTGTGTTTTTTTTCAGCTAGCTCCAAAAGGCTTAGGGATGGTAGCGGTATGTGGCGGCCATGCTGCGACTTACGGAACTTAGGCATGCGCAGGCTCCAATAAGAGACAAGCGGGCCTTAGTGTAGTAGGAGCAGTATAGCCACATAAGAGCGGACAGCCCGACCGTTTTTTTATTTTTTCATTCGAGGGCGCACACATAGGTAGCGCCCCTACGGTCGAATGAAAAAATAAAAAAACGGGAAGCCCCAAATTAACTATAAACTATAAACAATGAATTATGAACTGGATGACTGATACACTAGATGACTGATAAACTGGATGGCTGGGAAAATGATGATGTAAGACAGGAATCCATTATTGAAATGATAGGAGTGTTAAAAATTTATTTTTTTCAGGCAACCAATTGGTTAAAAATAGTACCTTTAAGAAAAAGGGAATATTGAAGCTTGAAGAAAAACAATTAATCCAGTCTTGTTTGAGGGGGGATATTAAAGCTCAGAAGGCTTTGTATAAGCAGTTTGCACCTCAAATGATGAGTGTTTGTATGCGGTATGCTAAAGATAGATCGGAGGCTCAGGACATACTACAGGAGGGATTTTTTAAGGTTTTTACGAATTTGCATCAATATGCGGGTCATGGTAGTTTAGGAGGATGGATTCGTAAGGTGGTCGTTCATTCTGCTTTGCGATATATTCGTAAACATAAAAAGAACTGGCATTTTAAGGAAGATGAGGAGTACATGAAGCAAATCCCTGCGAATGAAATAGATGTGTTGGGACATTTGGCAATGCAGGATTTAGTAGGCTTGATACAAAATCTGCCTGTAGGTTATCAAACGGTTTTCAATATGTATGTGATAGAAGGATTTTCTCATCAAGAGATTGCAGAGTTACTGAATATTAGTGTGGGAACCTCTAAATCACAGCTTTATAAGGCTAAAGCGGCATTAAGGGAATCAATCAATGCTACACTCACGAAATCAAAAATATCTTAAATGAAGAATCACTCACATAAAGATGATTTGGAGCATTATTTTCATCGTGCTTTTGAATCGCATGAAGATGCGCCTGCTTTGGATGTGTGGAATTCATTGGAAGATAGATTGGTGACATTTAATGCGCAACAAAAAGTAAAAAATGCGAAGAAGCTACAAAATAGGCTTTTATTAGGGGTACCTATTTTATTAGCTTTGATATGGTTGGTTTCTAGTTCGATTATTGTAGATCAAACAGCTCAAAAAGATACAGTACAATTATTACATTCTCATAATTTTGATGTTTTCAATTTACAAGAGGAGAGTATCACTCCTACTTTAGATCACACCTCTAATAGTGATCCTATTTTACCTTTTGAATTAACTGACGATAATATTACTCAACCCACTCATCACTCTAAGTATTTAGATTTAACACTCTCCTCTCCTACTCTTATTGACGATGATACTCAGGCAAAGGGAAATGAGCCTATTATAGAAAGTAACTCGATAAAGACTAGTAATGCATTTGGTTCTAAGCTAACTTCTTCGACTTCTGATGTTCTTACTACTTATAATGGTATGACTTATTTAAGGAATACTGATCAGCAAATAGCAGAAATAGTAAGCAGTTTAAATACCATTGAAGCCAACTTAGTGGAAGAATCTATTCGCTTAGATTTAGACTTCGGTACTGAGTCTCAAGATGATGCGATTGATTTGCCTAAGCTAAAGTCCTCTCGCTTTTCTATGGAATTGGGCTTAACGCCTATCAATAGCTTTAGAACACTCAAGGCAGATAAAGATTTCACTGATAGCGAACAGGAAGTTCGCTTTTTCAATCAAGCAGAACAAGCGCAATTAAGTATGGCTTTTGATCTTCGTTTGAATTATCATATTGGCCAAAATTGGTTTATTCAAAGTGGCTTGAATCTTAATCAATGGCAACAAAAAGGCCAATATGAGCATAAGGTGGTTAATAATGGGACGAACTCCTTCAGTGCTATCTTACAAAGCTCTTATGGTGTCAAAAATATTGATTTTGATTTAGCTTCTAATAGTATCAATACAGAAGATGAGTTATTAGATATGAATTGGACTTATCAGGAAAAAGTCCTTTTTGCTGAAATTCCGCTTCAGTTAGGCTACCAAATTGGAAATGGGCCACTTAGACTGCATGTTTCGGCAGGTGCTTCCATGGCTTTGCCAGTACATAGGCAAGTAGATATTAAGGAAAGTAATTTGTCTATTACAAACGTAAATACCACTTTTACAGAAAAATATCAAAAATCTCATTTAAATGCTTTAGCCAATTTAGGGGTATCTTACCAAATAATGCCTAAATTAGCATTTCAAACCTCAGCGCTTTATCAAAAAGCCGTTACTACTATTATTGATAATAAAAGTTATGCTTTATATCCTAATGGGTACGGCTTAAGAATGTCATTAAAATATTGTTTTTAATTATTTCATAGAAATTTTATATTACACTAACGAGCATGGGGTTTTCCAATACCTCATGCTTTTCCTCATTAAGTAAGTAAACTCAAATGAACTATAGGCTCTACCAACTTATTGTATTCATATTATTTTTTGGTATAAAAGTCTCTTTTGGTCAATGTGTACAAACATTAGATGAGACAGAAAAAGCTGAATTAGCAGAAATCGTTTGTGATGCTACGGTATTAGCTAAGGACTATTATATGAGCCAAGAGGATGCGCATATTTATACGACTTATCTGCTTCAAATAAACTCCACCCACAAAGGACTTCTAAAAACAGATAGCATTCAGTTAATTCAAAGAGGAGGACAGTGGAATGATTTGATTGAAGTAGTACATCCCAGTATGAGTTTACAGTTAGGCGATAAAGGATATTTTTATTTAAAAGAAAACACCAAAGTTCTTTCTCCAAATCATGCATGGTCTTCCCTCGCAAGTTTTGAGGGTGCTATTGGAAGCCAAAGTTTTCTATTCAAAGATCATTCTGCCAATAGAATTGATCATCCCATTATTGAATCTTTTTCACCTACTAGTATTGAAGCGGGTACTGCTTCCTTACTCACTATTAATGGATTGAATTTTGGAAATAATGCTAATGGCTTAGCTAAAGTAAAATTTAGAAACCCCGATTTTTACAATATTACTTTTTCTTATCAATCTTTACCTCCTAACCATATCATTTCCTGGAGTGATACTTTAATTCAAGTTTTAGTGCCTGGAAATGATCCACTTATTGGACATTCAGGTGCAGGCTCGGGGCCTATAAGAGTCATCAATTCCAATGGTGGGGAAAATGAATCAGCAGACAGTCTAAAAGTCTATGTAAATAAATTAGTTTTGGGCCTTCAATCGGTGCACTTAATCAATCAAAATGGCTATGGTGGTTATACCTTAACTTACAATGATGAATTTCATGCCGACGAATCTGCTCGTGCAGCAACAGAGAGAGCTCTTCAAACTTGGCAATGTAGCAGCAGCCAAAGCAATCTATTGACTAATGATCAAACAAGCACTGCCAATTGTGCAGCCAATGATCAGATCAATCTCATTGCATATGATAATGATTGTGAATTAGCTCCAACTACTTTAGCCGAAACGACTCATTGGATTTATAGTTGCGATAATGAAGAAGGAATTATTATCGAAATGGATATCATCATTAATAGCAATATCAACTGGAATAATGGCCCGAATGAATCTGATATTGATCAGAAAGATTTGGAATCATTGATCTTACATGAGCTAGGACATGTACAGGGCTTAGCCCATGTTTCTGATTTTTATGCCACTATGTATCCAGCCCAATACAATGGCATTGATGAAAGAGAAATTGATTCTAGTGGAATTTTATGCGCTAATCTCATCAAGGATCATAGCCAAATTGCGAATTGTAATTACAGCAATTTTTCGCCTTATATTGAGGCGAGCCTTATTACAGACCCAATCACTCAAACATGCGTATTAGATACTTTAGATCATAATATTAATAGCCCTTTTTCAATTTATCCTAATCCGATCACCGATAATCAAGCCCTTGAGATAAGTGGAGTTCCATTAAATAATACGAGTCAATTCCTTAATTTTCGCTTACATTCTGTTAATGGGCAACTATTATTCGAAGAGCAAATTAATACGCATCAAGCATACACACTAAATCCTGCTATTATTAATCAATTATCCGTGGGTATGTACATTCTTTCCATAGAATCCGATGAACAATTTTATCAAAAAAAATTCGTAAAGTGGTAGTTTTGGGGGCTTCCCTCGCTTCGTATTCCTCCATATTCTTTCCACTAAACACCTCAATCAAACCATCAAAAATCATCCAATCTATTAATAGCTCGGTCGGGCTGTCCGCTCTTATGTGGCTATGCCATTCCTACTCTGCTAAGCTGCACTTGTCTGCCCTTGCAGGGCCAGCCTGCGTCCAGCTAAGCGCCGTAAGTCATGTCATAAACGCCACATACCGCTACCATCCCTAAGCCTTTTTTTAATAACAAAGAACTCATTTAAAGTTTTATGGTGAAGCTGAAAAGGAGCTATTTTTTCGTAATTCAAGGCATTTTTGAGGCGCATAGCAGCGCTACGTGCCGATAAAATAACGCAGAAGTACGGAAAAATAGCCATTTTCTAA
This sequence comes from Chitinophagales bacterium, assembly GCA_020629335.1. The sequence continues at coordinate 5,061 of JAHDDN010000345.1, forward strand.
GCCAGCAGAAAAACTTTAAATGAGTTCAAATATTATCATCATTAGACTCATAAGTTTAAGTAGAAAAACTTTAAATGAGTTCATTATGTGAGTTAAAGATTTACAATCAATTTAAGCGAAACAAATGTCTTCTATTATACAATTTCAATACAAAACCGCATTAAATCTATCTAATAGGCAACTATATGATTAAACGATGTACCCTTATGATAGATTCTTTATGAGAATTAATCTCCTATTTGTAGTCAACTTCAGTTACATCCCCTTATAAATTAGACATTCCCTTTGTAAGCCGAGTAATTTTTCAAATAAAGACACCATTTTGATAAGTAAGAACTTGCTACATAATTTACTTCTATGCCTGATTTTATTGATCAGTTATACCAACCTTAATGCCTGTTTATTATTAGAAACCAAAGTAAATAATAATAATGTCGCTATCATTAATGGGCAAGACACCTACACCTATAATGCAGATTGTTTAAGGGCAACCAACTTATATCAAACTTGGGATGGAATCACTTGGACCAATGATAAGTTATACACCTATACCTATGATGCCAACAACAATTTAACTTACCGTTTGAGACAAGATTGGGATGGAACTGCATGGGTCAATAAATACCAATACGACAATACCTTTGATGGCAATAATAATAGAATAGAAAGCATCCGACAGAATTGGACAGGAACCGCTTGGGTCAATAGTGTAAGGTATACTTACAGTTATGATGCCATGAATAATCTCATTGAGAGAATTAAATATTCATGGGATGGAACTGCATGGGTCAATAACACTTTATACGAAAATACTTTTGATGGTAATAATAATAGAACCTTAAGCGAAATATCCAAATGGGATGGAACTACATGGATCATTGATAGCAAATACGAATATAGTTACAATGCCCTAAATCAATTGA
>JAHDDN010000346.1 GCA_020629335.1 Chitinophagales bacterium
AATCGTAAAAAGACAAAACTTGGGCTGTCAAGGACTAATAAATTGAACCACTAATATAAGGTTTGTATAAACTTATGTTTATTTTAGCCCTTACAAAAGCATGAATGACCTAAAACAGTCAAAATGAGAAATCTAATTCTAATAATAGTAGCTATTCTATACTTTCAATCAGATAGCCTAATGGGGCAGTCTAAGCACGATCATCATTGTATGCATCGGAAAGCGCAAATGCTCCAACAAGAAAGAAGTATGGCAGCTGATAATAGTCGAAGTGATACCTTGGATGTCCTTCATTATCAAATAAATTTAGACTTTACTGAGATGGACAACAGTTACATTAATGGTAGCTGTTTGTTAGAAATTAGTTCAAAAATAGATGGTTTAGAGGAGGTATTATTAGATCTGCAAGGGCTGGAAGTGTCTAATGTAATTGTAGATGGAAATTTAGTGAATTTTGAATATAATTCTCCGTTACTTAAAATTGAATTGGATAGTCCTATGAATATAGGTGATACCTTTATGGTTGATGTATTATATAGTGGTTACCCAGAAACGGCTGTTTGGGGAGGCTTTTATTTCACAGGAGATTATGCTTTTAATTTAGGCGTAGGCATTGGCGCTGATCCTCCGACATTTGGGAGGGTATGGTTTCCTTGTGTTGATAATTTCGCAGAGCGTTCTAGCTATGCTTTTAATATTACGACTCTCCCTGAATATAAAGCATTTTGCAATGGAACACTTAATTCGGAAACGATTAATGGAGATGGAAATATTATATGGAATTGGGAGTTAGAGCAGGAGATTCCGACTTATTTAGCCTCGGTAGCCGTAGGTCAATATGAAACCATTGAATGGTCCTTTGAAAATTCAGCAGGGGAGGAGATTCCTATCCAATTAGGAGCCTTAGCGAATGATGTGAATAGCTTAGAAAACGCCTTCGTTCATTTACCCGAAAATCTGACTGCATTTGAAGAAGCCTTTGGCCCTTATCAGTGGGATAGAGTAGGCTATGTATTGGTACCTTTCAATGCAGGTGCGATGGAACATGCGACTAATATCGCATATCCAAGAAGTTTTATTATAGGCGGACAATTGTCTTATGAAGCTATCATGGCACATGAATTAGCGCATCATTGGTGGGGAGATTTAGTTACTTGTGAAACGGCCTCAGATATGTGGCTCAATGAAGGCTGGGCCTCATATTGTGAGTACTTGTTTTTTGAAAAAATATACGATAAAGAACGTTATAAATCTGAGCAAAGAAGTAATCATGAATATGTTTTAGTACAATTGCCAGTAGATGATGGAGGCTTCTTTTCAGTAGCTAATGTACCATTCGATTTGACTTACAGCCCAACTGTTTATAATAAAGGGGCTGATGTCATTCATACCATGAGGTCTTATATGGGTGACGAACAATTTTTTGCTTGTACGACTAGTTTTTTGGAGGAGAATGCTTGGCAAAATATGAATAGTGAAGGCTTTAGAGATTATCTGACTGATTGCAGCGGAATAGATATGACAGATTACTTTAACGATTGGATTTTTAATCCAGGTTTTCCCCACTTTTCTATAGATTCCACTCAAGTAGAAGACCTTAACAATGGTGCTTTTTTAGCCAATGTACACATTCGCCAACGATTGTATGGTGCCCCTGATTTTTATAGCAATGTGCCAATAGAAATCACCTTTATGAATGATGATTTAGATGAAGAGTTTACCGCAAGAGTATATGCTGATGGACAGTGTAGCATTCATCCAGTTGAATTACCCTTTGAGCCTGTATATGTTGGGTTGGATATAGAAGAACGAATCAATGATGCGACTATTGATCGCTATTTATGGATTGATGAAGAGGGGGAGTATATGGATGATGATGAGACCAATGTTAGTTTAATCGTTGAAGAAGCTCAAACTGCAACTTTTGTCAGAGTGATTAATAATATGGTCATGCCAGATCGTTTTGAGGAGCCAATAGAGGATATCATTATTTCTGACTCTCACTATTGGAAAATTGAAATTGTCGCACCAGAAGGCAATGATTTTGAGGCGGATGCAATCTTTACTTACAATGGCTCAACTACCAATAATTCAGGCTATTATGATAACTCACTTTTCTCGGTAAGTGAAAACAATTTGCAATTATTATATCGGGAAGATTCCAGCCAAGATTGGGAGTTAGCTGATGACTTTGATGTTGATACAGGAACGAATATCAATGATAAAAGAGGGACTATTACATTATCAAATGTAGAAGCGGGAGAGTATGTTTTAGCGATTGAAGACCCTGATAGAGTAGATGGATTAGAAACTGCTATTCCTTCTGATTGTCAAGAGGTTGTAGCGAACGAGCAGCTCTTTCAATTGAGCCAAATTAATATCGGCCCTAATCCGAGTGATGGGCTTTTGAATATAAATTTAAGCGCGAGCAAAATTAATATTTTTCATCTTCAAATATTCAATAATAAAGGTCAATTAATAGAAGCTAAAACATTAACAAATCAAGCCCACCAGCTTGATTTAAGCAATTACCATACAGGGCTTTATATCATACAGTTAAGTGATGCTAATGGCCAATTTCATTATAGTGAAAAAGTGATGAAAGTTGATTAAAGAACAACAGCCTCATTTATCCTTATACAATCCCTTTGCGTATCAATACTAATATTGGCACCTATAGGTAACGTCATCATAGGATGGGTATGGCAACAATCAAATTCGGCAATAATCGGATAATCATAGTTTGTCTTACCCATCACTTCTTGCAATATTTCATAATGTTTTTTGCCGCTATCTTGGTCATTAAATAACTCATGCTTTCCCAGAAGTAATCCGCCGATTTTATCGAAAATCCCATTGACTTTCAAGAAAGCAAAATTGCGTTCCACTATAGCTGCTGGCTTCAGTGAATCTTCTATCAATAATATATCTCCCTCTTCAATTTTAGGCATATATTCAGAACCCCAACTCCCCATCATAGTACTTAGGTTTCCACCTATCAATCGGCCAGTCGCTTTTCCTTCGGATAAAATTTTCCACTGATTAATGCGTTCTTCCTTAGCCCTTGATTGTTCTTCCCAAGGAATGTATTCATCCGTCCAGATCGTTGGTTTGTAAAGTTCGGTATTAATAGATTGACTCATACAAATTTGATGAAAATAAAAATACGTCTGCTCCACAAAAGGGGCTAACTCGCCAAAGCTGGCGACTAAAGCTGGCCCATAAAAAGTAGCTAAACCTGTTTGAGCATATACGGCCAACAAAATAGCCGTTACATCCGAGTAGCCAATCAAAATTTTAGGATGCCTTTTTAAATGATCATAATCAATATAAGGTAGTAAAGAATTGGAGTTTGCTCCCCCAATAGTAGACATAATACATTTTACTTTTGGGTCTCGAATTAACTCATTTAATTCATCGACTCGTTCTTTGATGCTTCCCGAACGGTAGGCATCTTTTTGTCCTGTAAGGCTTCCAGCCCTTAAATTAAAATCTTTTTGTCTCAAAAAATTTTTCGCCCGCTTAAATCGTTTCGGACACAAAGCGGTGATAGGAGAGGAGGGCGTATAAAAAGCAATCGTATCGCCCTTGTTTAAAGATGGTATCATGAATAATAATTTAGTTCACGAATATAAACTAAATCCAGATATTAGCAAAGTGAATTATTAGGTAGGTACATCCCGACTCTTGTTTTTCGGAGTGTAGGGGGGAGAAGTTATACTGATACGGGAAGTTTTTTAACTTCTTTTTTTTGGCGAATAGTAAAGATAAATTTTGTTCCTTTTCCCTTCACAGAACGATACCTGATATCACCACCGTGCATAAGCACTGTTTTTTTACAAATAGCTAGACCAATGCCCGTTCCTTCAATATCGTTGCTATTTAATCTTTGAAAAGGCAGGAATGCTTTAGCTTGAAATTTTTCATCTATTCCAACTCCATTATCACAAACTATAAATTCCCATAAATCCTCTTTAAGTTGTTTAACATTGATTTGAATGACTGGATCTGCGCTTGATCGAAATTTAATAGCATTACTAATTAAGTTTTGGAATAATAATATGAAAGAGGTGATTTTTACCTTAAGAGTAGGTAGGGGAGATAAATGCAAGATACTTGCATTATTCTCGAATATAGGTACTCGTAAATTAAATTTTACCCGCTCCATAATTTCATTTAAATCGATATAATCAAACTGATCCTCTTCACTTCCTACTTTTGAATAGGCCAGAAGATCATTCATAATATTATCCATTTGAGTGATGCCTTGTTGGATGAAGTTTAGGTATAGTTGAGCACTTTCATCAGTATTGCTATTTAATTCTTTGCTTAGCAACTGGGCAAAACTATGAATAGTTCGTAGAGGGCTTCGAAGGTCATGTGAAGCGATGTAAGAAAATTGTTTAAGCTCTTTATATGAGCGAGCTAATTCCTCTAAGTTTTTTTCTAAGGTGTTAGACTGTTTTTCAACTAAACCTTTTTGTTCTTCTAATTCTTCTATTGTTTTGTTTAAAATATTGAATGAAATAGATTTGTCTAATAGCGTTCGATGTAATTGAAAAGCAACTTTATCATGTTGCTTATTGATGGATTTTATAGACTTAAGAATCCCCTCTCGTTTATCGTCAGGGATATCCAATGATGCAATTTGTTCAATAAGTAATTTGATCTCATCCATTTAAAACAATATACAAAATTCAACTAAGAAAACGAAATTGAGCTTATATTTCAGTTAAGGCGACTAAAGTAGAAGTGACATTATGCAATTGGCAGTCAGCCCCTTTCTTTTTGCCAATTTCACCATAGCTTAAAAAACCTACTAATGGAGCATTCCAAAGCTCATGTATGCCTTCTATTTCATTTTCCATCATAGGCCCAAAAGCGGTTTGTCTTCCTTTACAAGCCACCAAAATTAAAGCATCTGCTTTAGGGCAATCATTTAGAAAATCATTAAACTCTAAGAGCGATTGGTCAATCACCTCAAATCCTGGGGAAATGCTAAATCGAAACTTTTCTCCTTCCTTAACTCCTCCTGCGATAAATAATGATTTTTCATCATGATTAATCGTTAGAATAGAGCGAGCCACTAAATTATTAGCTCGCATAATCTGTAGAGGATACTGACCACTAACCGTTTCAATATCATTTTCGGATTTTACTACAACATTACTGTCTTTTAAATAAAATCCAAAGTATTTAAAAAAGAAATCTAATGCAGGTTCATTGTTAATTTCTAAAACAATATTTCCTTTACATTTAGTAATTTCGTAAATATTCCCTATTCCTTTCCAGCCACTGACAGCTAATCCATCTACTTTGATTTTTTCTGTATCAATTATTAATGCTAATAAACCATTTTTGCTAATAATAGTATTGGTAAAAACCCACGTATTGACAAAATTTATATCGTCTCCAGCTAAGCCTCCATAAATAGGTAGATTAGTGCTACTATCTTTAATACCTCTAATGATTTCTTCCCCGTCTGTATTCATACCTCCTGAAAATAAAACAAGGGCAGGTTCCTTATAAGTATTTTGGGCATATTGTCCTAACTGACTGGCAGCTTGATAGGTGCCGTTTGCTTCGCCATCTTCATAGGCAATTTGATAATAAGATTTATCCATATCCATTAACAAAACAGCAATTTCTTCTTCTGCTACTTCATTATCAATGATCTCTCCAGCAGTAGAACATCCCACTAAATCGATAGCGTGTTTTTTAAAAGTATCAACAAGATCATGAATATCATACTTCACAGAACTAAAAACAATAGCAACAGTAGGTTGAAAATCGGCTTTAGATGCAGTAAGTTGTTTATCCAAAGCTTCAATAGAGCTTGAACGGAAAGAAAGGGATTTCATGTTTGAATATTTTTATAGATAAAAGTACAAGTAGAATAGCTTAAAGTGGACTAAAATTATACCAAAACACTCAAAATCAATAGTATTTATGTAGTG
>JAHDDN010000347.1 GCA_020629335.1 Chitinophagales bacterium
AACCAACCTCCTATAGACGTAAAAGGCGTCATTATCCATTGAAAATTACCATACATATCGACATAGCTAATTCTCTTCAGACTTACATTGGCCCCTCCTATACTCATTCGTTTTTCAGTTGCCTTATGACAAATAGGAAAAGGACTTCCCCAACTATCAGCAGATAAGCAAATTTCTTTATTGGCCGAATTTGAATACCTTTTATATCGCTGTTTAGAAGTGATTAACCCAAATGCACTACTGCCAGAATCATAAAATAATTCCATTTGCTTTCCATCTATCTCACATCCTAACATAAAACGATTGCCCTTAAAATTAAAGGCTTGAAATTTTTGATTTGCTGTCATCCAATCTTGACGCTCCTCATAAAATTTTATCTTTTGTTCCGAAAAGTCTATCTCTGTAATATAATGCTCCAAAAAATCTGCACCAATACTACCTAATTTGACTTGATCTACCTTATCATCTGCCTCGTATACCTTACCATAAGCTTTTAAAATCTCTATCATGCTAACTTTGATTTTACTACCTCCTAAATCTAATGAAAGCTCTTCAACATATTCATTACCATCTTTTTCTATCACATTATAAGTCAAGCCTCTTTTTCCTAGAGATTTGAGCGTATTTTCATAAAGCAAAGTGCTGGGAGAACCAGTATCAAACTGAAATTTTAAGTCTGTAGGGGCTCCTTCAATATTCCCTAAGATTATTATAGCCTCATGCTTTTCGTGATATTCTCCATATTGCCCCTGACTCCATTGAAATTTAATGGGATTTAAGTCAGAAGTCAACTCCAAATGGTTCGGGCGATCCGCAAACCACATATTGTTAAAGCGCTGTATACCTAAATAGCCGAGCATGGCTGTTAGCAAAAACAAAAACGCCAACGAATAAAGTGCTATTTTTTTAAGGTTCATTCTATAAGTTTTTGGGTTAATTTTTTTCAAGTATTTAAAAATCCCTAGATTCAAATTTCAATATTTTTTTTCTATATACTTTTTCACTATATTTTTCCAGTATTTCATACTCATCATTTTCAAGCTCTTTAAACTCAGTTATTAAGTCTCCTCCAATTTCATAATACTGATTCTCCCCTCGAAACTTAGCTCTTGCTCCACTAAATCTTACTCCAAAATCTATCATTTTAAATGCTAATTTAGAACAACTCGTAAAATGCCTATCAAAATTATCTTTATTGGTAGAGATATACTCATTTACGATCAAGTTCATACCCTTAAATGAATCACAATTTTGAAAAAAAGCAATCAACTTTTCTTGGAGTTCTTTATTCATTCCTATGCTTATTTTTTAACCAGTTTAAGCTTCAATAAAACCTTTTATCTCTTTTTCAAAATCAGGATTACTTGGTTTACATTATTGTCATTCAATATAAGCATATTTGCTTTATTTGACAAACTCCAACAATCCTCAAAAATATAAGTTTCCTAATCTTCTTATTTCTTCAGAATTATATTTGAGGCTGCTCTAAAAACTAAAAGGCCAAACAAAAGCCATAAAACCCATATTTACAAAGTATTTGAAAATCTGCACATTAAACATTGATCAAGATTTAATAAGATGCAAATCTCATCAAATATGGACTTTTTAGAGCAAGCTCAACCAAGCTTAAAATTGGCTTAGAGATGGGAGTAATATTGAGCGTATTTAGTCCATATTTATGAGCACATAGTATTTATACTCAGCCCTCTTCGGCTAAAGCCTCAGACCAGTATTACAATCCTTTAGTTTTGGTCGATGCTTGTTTCCCGACTTGCATAGGATTTTTGACTTTCACAAGAGTTCCCTTTCAAGAGATTCTTTCACTTCGTTCAGAATGACAGCCTATTTTAAGATTTTGTCAATTAAAAATTCATAATTCTTCATTCTCGTTAAAATCGGCTTAGGGATGGAAGTGGTACTCAGCGTGATGAAGTAGCTTACGGAACTTAGGCAGACGCAGGCTGGCCCGAAGGGCAGACAAGTATGCCTTAGTGAAGTAGCTGCTGAATAGCTGAGTAAGAACGGACAGCCCGACCATGCGCCTTCGGCGCGAATGATAAATGATGAATGCATAATGATGAATGGGTCGTGCTGTGTACTTGATTTACGAGCGCATGGGAAGCCCCAAATTAATGATGAATGATAAATGCGTAATGATGAATATTCATATATTTCATGCATTTGTAGGGGCCGACCTATGTGTCGGCCCTTTTGATTTCACCTATTAAATTTATCAAATTCTATAGACGTTATTTTGTAACCTCAAGAGGACGTTGCGGTGCAACGTCCCTACGGGATTTTTTCTTATGCTACTGGACTCTTCACGTCTCGACCTTCCTTCACCATCTCGTACATCCCCTTGAGGGCGTATACTTCTTGCTCCCAGATACGCTTGGTTCTTTCGGCATCTGCGATTGGCTTTTTGATCATTTTCATTGCATATTCAGATTGCTTTTCTGTGCTGGAAGGCTTGCTGTAAATTTGTAGGGCGTACTTGGAGAAGTCGCCTACGAAGACTTCGAATATTTGATCTATTAGGTCGTCGTGGATGTTCCAGATTTTGGCATTTTCAAGGACTAACTGACCGTATACGACCATGGTGAATAGTTCGCCTACGCTTAGTAAGAAATCGATGTCTTTTTGTTGATCTGGGGTTGGGCCTGCCATCATTAAGGTTTCTTTTAAGAGGGCGATTTGCTCTTTGAATAGATTTACGTTAGGCAAGTCATAAGCATCATAGGCTTTATTGTAATCGTGAAATTGGATTTTGGATAAGCCTTTGGTTGGGCCTTGTGCAAACATGAAACTATCTTCTTTGGCATCGAATCTTTGAGGGATTTCTGGGAACTCACCTGGATTGAAGAAGTAGTTAGGCATGAACTTGATAATCAGGGCCATATTGACATGCACCGTGCCTTCTAATTTAGGCAATGCTCGGATGTCTCTGGCGGCCATATTGAAGTAGGTATCGCCTTCGAAGCCTTTGGCGGCTACGACATCCCACATATCATTGATGATGTGCTCTCCTTCCATTGTCACCTTCATCTTGACCATTGGATTGAATAAGAGATAACGACGATCTTCGGCAGAAGCAGAACGCATATAATCGGTTGCTCTAAAGATGAATAATCGACTGGCTACTAAGCGAGTATAGGCTTTAGTGAAAAGTGCTTTTATATGGGGGAAATCAGTGACAAATTTGCCGTATAGGTTTCGGTTGGAAGCGTGATTCATGGCCTCGTACATCGCGTGTGTACAGATGCCAATAGTAGCCCAACCTAAATTGTATTTGTTGATATTGACGGTATTGAGGGCGGCATACCAAGCTTCTTTGCCTAAGTGTAAAATATCTTCCTCGGCAATTGGATAATCTTTTAGCTCAAATTGAGAAACATAAGATTGGCTATTGACCACATTTTTGATGAGATGATAATTTTCATGCTGAGAATCTACCACAAAGCATACGTGCTCCTTATTTTCGGCTTGTAGACCGAATACGGAAACCATACCCGCTTTATTGCCATTACCGATATAATACTTGCCACCATTGGCAACATAAGAACCATCTTCTTTTTTGGTCAATATCATATCACTGGAGTAGATGTCAGCGCCATGCTCTTTCTCGGATAAGCCGAAGGCAAAAATATGTCCTTCGTCTAATAGTTGTGCTGCCCGCTTTTTGATGGCTTCATTTTGCGACATCCAGATGGGGCCTAATCCTAAGGAAGACACTTGATAAGTATACCAATAACAGAGGCCGTAAAATCCGCAAATCTCTGTAAAGGCTGCTATACGGGCTGTATCCCATCTTGCCTCCTCTCCTGCTGCCCCATAGGCAGTAGGCGTCATGAGTTTGGCGAATATTTTGTTTTCTTTCACAAACTCCAAGAAATCGGCGTACCAGACGAAGTTTCTGTCATCTTGGGTGAGCTTTTCTTTTCCTTTTGCCTCAAACCAAGCGATGGTCTGGTGCATGATGTCTTGGGAAGTTTGGTCTAAGTAAGAGTAGTCGGTTTTTAATGGGTGGAGTATGAGCATGGTTTATGATTTTTTTTGTAAGTTTTGTGCAAGATAAGAGTTTTACGGCAGTTTTAAAAAATCTACTAAATTTGCACTTGATGGCTAAAATTAGAAATATTGGGATATTTGCGCATGTGGATGCGGGGAAAACTTCTATCACGGAGAATATGCTTTATTTGAGTGGGAGTACGAAGGCTTTGGGGAGTGTGGACGATGGGACGACTCAGACGGATTTCTTGGAGGTAGAGAAACAGCGAGGTATTTCGGTGCGTTCTTCATTGACGTCTTTTTATTGGAAGGAGCAGAAGATTAATTTGGTGGATACGCCTGGACACGTTGATTTTTCGGCGGACGTGGAGCGGGTGCTTCAAGTGATAGATGCGGCGGTCTTGGTTATTTCGGCTATTGAGGGCGTACAGTCTCATACGGATACTATATGGTTGGCCTTGAAGGAGCGCAATATTCCTGTGATTCTTTTTGTGAATAAGGTGGATAGAAGAGGGGTACATCTGGATGCCATGTTAGAGGACTTAGCTAATTCATTATCAAGACAGTATATTCCATTGCAAGAGGTGATTAATGAAGGGGGATCTGATGTGCAAGTTCAAAATATTAGCTTGGGATCATTGGAGGCTAATATAGAGAAAATTGCCAATTTGAATGATGATATTTTAGAGGCTTATTTTGAAGAGCAGGCGATAGAAGAGTCGGCATTGGAAGCGGTTTTTCAGCAAGCTATTTTGGAAGGGAAGTTATATCCTATGCTTTTTGGCTCGGCTAAATTGCAGTTGGGAATTGAGCATTTATTGGATAAAATCGTACAGTACTTACCTCCTCCTAAAGGGAATGAACAAGGGGAATTATCGGCTTTAGTGTATAGCTTATACCATGAGGCTAAGTTGGGTAAATTGGCTTATGTCCGCCTATTTGAAGGGGGAATTAATGTGCGAGAAGTCATCGCTAATCATACCCAATCTAAAGAGGAGAAAATTACACAATTGCGCATCCCAAGTGGAGGTAATTATGAGACAACTGATTATGCGGGCGCTGGAGATATTGTTGCTGTAAGTGGATTGACGGATACAAATACGCTGGATATTTTAGGTACACCAAGTGAGCAGATTCCTGCGGCTATTAGTTTGAATACTTCTTTATTGACGGTGCAAATTAAAGCGGTGGAGGATAAAGACTATGCTGATTTAGCTAAGGCTTTGCAGATTTTATCAACGGAAGATCCTGCGCTTGAATTTGAATGGTATCGAGAGGAAAGAGAGATGAATGTTAAAGTGATGGGGCGCATTCAAATTGAGGTATTGGAACAAATATTATGGAGTCGATTTAAGATAGCTGCTGCCTTTGAAGATCCTACGGTTATTTATAAAGAAACGCCTGCAGGAAGTGGGTATGGATTGGGACATTATACCATGCCGAAACCCTGTTGGGCGATTGTCAATTTTTTGATTGAGCCTGGGCCAAGAGGAAGTGGTGTACAATATAAAGCCCAAGTCCGAACCACTGATGTCCATCAGAAATATCAGAACGAAGTGGAACGAACTATTCCTAAGGCTTTACAACAAGGCATAAAGGGGTGGGAAGTGACTGATATAAAGATTACACTGGTGGAGGGAGAAGATCATAATGTACACTCTCGTCCAGGTAATTTCATATTAGCTACCCCTATGGGTATAATGAATGCTTTGAATGATATTGGCACTGATTTTTTAGAACCTATTATCGAGTTTAAAATTAATTGTAGTGATGAATTATTGGGTAAGTTAACTAGTGAGATTATTCAAATGCGAGGTACTTTTGAAAGCCCGATTATAGTAGACAATAAATTGACCTTAAGCGGAACACTTCCTTTAGCGAGTTCTTTAGATTTCCCGATTAAACTAAGCTCCCTTTCTGGTGGTAAGGCCAAGTTATTGACTAA
>JAHDDN010000348.1 GCA_020629335.1 Chitinophagales bacterium
CTACTTTATTGACAACTACTAAAGGTGTTAAGCCTAATTCAATCATCTTAGAAGTAACAAAACGAGTTTGAGGCATTGGGCCTTCAAAAGCATCTACTAATAGTACACAACCATCAGCCATTTTCAATACTCTCTCCACCTCACCGCCAAAATCGGCGTGACCTGGTGTATCGATGATATTGATTTTAGTGCCTTTATATCTAACAGAAACGTTTTTGGAGGTAATTGTAATCCCTCTTTCACGCTCTAAGTCATTATTGTCCAAGATCAACTCGCCAATCTCTTCATGCTCTTTAAACAGCTTAGTATGATGAAAAATCTTGTCTACTAAGGTTGTTTTACCATGATCGACGTGTGCAATAATGGCAATGTTTCTAATTTCTGACATTGTTTTTTATTCTTTTTGAGGCGCAAAGGTAAGCTTTTATTGTATAAACATACTATCCCCCCCTTTTTTTTAATTGCAAGTTTACTAAATTTTAAAGTTTAGTAAACTTAATTATGAACTCATTTAAAGTTTTATGGTGAAGCTGAAAGCCTGTCCTGTAAGGATCAGCTAAATTTTCGTAGTTCAAGGCATTTTTGAGGTGCATAGCAGCGCTACGGACCGAAAAAATAACGCAGAAATACGGAAATTTAGCGATTTTTTAAGCCAGCAGAAAAACTTTAAACGAGTTCTATGTATGTATTTATGATTTACGCACAGCTTCTTCTGTCATTTGTTGTTTGAATTTTACTGGTTTGTGTACTTTTCTTAGACGCATATTCAATGCCTCGACACATAATGAGAAGAATATCGCAAAGTATAGGTATCCTTTAGGTATAGCACCAACTTTCTGGCCAAAGGCTTCAAAGTGAGCCAAATGCGCACCTTCCATGATCAACATAAAGCCAATCAAGATCAAAAATGCCATTCCCAACATTTGTACGGATGGGTGCTTATTGACAAATCGACCAACTGGGCCAGCAAATAGCATCATTACTCCAATGGAAAGAATGACCGCTGTAATCATAATTGGAAGCGCTCCTTCTACTCCATTCGTCATCCCTACTGCAGTAAGGATAGAATCAAAGGAGAAAACGATATTAATTAAGCATATCTGAAAGATCACCGAACCTAAAGTAGCCTTCCCTCCCTTTTTATTCTGGGCGGCTATCTCTTCTTCAACAGTTGCCCCTTCTAACTTATGATGTATCTCTGAAGTACTCTTATAAAGAAGAAACAAGCCCCCTGCGATCAAAATTAAACTCTGACCCGAAAATCCTCCATGTGCAAAAGAAGTATCTATATGAAACAAAGGTGCTGACATCGCTATCAAGTAAGAAATACCAAATAGCAACAAGATACGCATGACCATTGCTAATATCAATCCAATATTTGTGGCCTTATCTTGTTCTTTATCATCTAATTTGTTAGCTGCAATTGTGATGAAAATGATATTATCAATTCCCAATACAATTTCCATAAAAGTCAGCATGGATAGACTGATCCATACTTCGGGGTTCGTAAGTAATTCTAACATTAGTATAGGTTTGCTTGCTTAATTCAGAGGTGCGAATGTATGATCAATTAGCTATTCAGTCATTCATTAGATTATCCTGATCAGCCAAGGCTTTTTGCCAACTCTGACCATAGTTAATCGCTTCTAAGATATTGACTGACATTTGGCTTTCTAAGTTACCAAATTTTGCTTTATAATCTGCTTGACTTCTTCTAATCACTTCTAATGCCTCTTCTCGCCCATAAACATGTGTAATTTCACACTTTTGAGGAGAATCAGGCATTTGCTTATAAGTTAAGAAATAGTGCTTTAATCGCTCTATAATGGCATTCGGGCAATGATCAATATCATCCCAATCCTTATAGACTTCATCGCCCTTTAAAACCGCAATGATTTTATCATCTGCTTCTCCACCATCTATCATTCGCAATCCGCCAATTGGTATAGCAGGTACAAGTATATTGCCATGCGTAACATTACGCTCAGTCAATACACAAATATCTAATGGATCTTTATCTCCGACAATATCTCTTCGCCCTGTTTGCTCCATACAGAATTCTGCTACGCCTTGATCACAGTAAGTCTGAGGTACAAAGCCATAGAGCGAAGGAATAATATTAGAGAATTTCTGCGGTCGATCTACTTTTAAATAGCCAGTAGCTTTGTCTACTTCATACTTTACCGTATCTGAGGGTACGATCTCAATAAAAGTTTGAATCACCTCTGGTGCCTCCTCTCCTATTGATACGCCATGCCACGGATGAGACTTATATCTCAACCCTATCAGTTTCCACATTTTCGAAAACGCATCATTTGCCATAATTTCTTTTTTTCTTTTTTCTACGAAATTTCTATTTCTTTGGGGCTTCCCCTTCGGGTCGGGCTGTCCGCTATTATGTAGCTATGTGTCTGCTATTCCGCTAAGGCTCATTGGTCTGCCCTGCGGGCCAGCCTGCATGATCCTAAGCTTCATAAGCAGCCTCATATACGCTACATACCGCTTCCATCCCTAAGCCAATTAACTATGAATGAATCTCTAAGCAATGACAAAACTTATTCATCATTTATAGTTCATCATTCATCATTATATAACGATATTGATAATCCGACCAGGTACATAAATAAACTTCTTAGGAGCTTGTCCGTTCAACCAAGAATTAATGGTTTCATCTCCCAATACGACTGGCTCGACTTCTGCTTGAGAAACACCCAATGGCAAGTCTATTTTTGTACGCACTTTACCATTCACCGAAATCGGATATTGATAAGTGGCCTCTGTTAATACGGATTCATCATGCTCAGGATACATTGCTGTATGCACACTTCCCTCTTTTTCCATCTTTTGCCACAATTCTTCTGTTAAAAATGGGGCAAATGGAGCTAAAAGGATCACCAAAGGCTCCAAAATAGCTTTTTTGTGGCATTTTAACTTTTGTAACTCATTGACACAAACCATAAATGCGCTTACACAGGTATTGAAAGAAAAACGATCAATATCTTCATTGACTTTCTTAATGGCTTTGTGCAATGCCTTTAACTCTGCTTCATTGGGCTTTTCGTCAGTTAAAATCAGGCCGTTTTCATCGCAAAACAAACGCCAGAATTTGCGCAAAAACTTCATAGTGCCTTCAATGCCTTGTGAAATCCATGGTTTAGCATCCTCGATTGGGCCTAAGAACATTTGGTACATACGGAAGCAGTCGGCCCCATACTTCTCTACCATTTCGTTTGGATCAATGGTATTGTGATAGCGCTTAGACATCTTCTCTACTTCATGCCCACAGATGTATTTTCCATCTTCTAAAATGAATGTCGCATCATTTAAGTCTGGACGCCAATTTTTGAAGGCTTCTATATCTAACACATCATGCATATCTACATACGCAATCTTAGCGTGAATGGGTGTTACATCATAATCATCTTTCAAGCCAGCCGAAACATATTGATTGGTACCTTTAATACGGTAAGCGATACTTGAACGCCCTTGAATCATGCCTTGATTAATCAATTTTTTGAAGGGCTCCTTCGTTGTCACCCAACCCATATCATAGAAAAATTTGTGCCAAGTACGTGAGTAGATCAAATGACCAACAGCATGCTCAGCCCCTCCAATGTATAAGTCTACACTTTGCCAATATTTTTCTGCTTCTGGAGATACAAATGCCTCCTCATTATGCGGGTCCATGTAACGTAAGAAATACCAACTCGAACCAGCATAGCCAGGCATGGTATCTGACTCCCGAATGTCGCCATTTTCTAAACTCATCCAGTCTGTTACATTGGCTAATGGAGAACGCCCATCACCTGATGGCTTATAACTCTCTACATCCGGCAAATCTAAGGGCAATTCACTAACCGCCAATGGATAAGGAACGGCATCTGCTGCATCCGACTTATATTTAATCGGGAAAGGCTCACCCCAATAACGTTGTCGGCTAAATCCTGCATCTCTTAAACGATAGTTGATTTTTCCTTGACCAATGCCTTTTGATTCCAAACGATTAATGACTTCTTGTATAGCATCAGGAACTTCCATGCCATTCAAAAAGTCCGAATTAATCATAATCCCCAACTTATCTGAACGATCTGCTCCTGGATACTTAGATTTGTCAATAATATCTATGATAGGTATCTCAAATTTATCTGCGAAGGCATTATCTCTATCGTCATCAGAAGGTACAGCCATGATAGCCCCAGTACCATAAGAAGCCAATACATATTCGCTAATCCAAATAGGCACTTTCTCATTAGTAAATGGATGAATGGCATAAGCACCCGTAAATGCACCAGTAACAGTCTTCACTTCCGATATACGTTCTCTTTCTGAACGCTTGTTTACATAAGTGAGATAATCCTCTATGGCTTGCCTCTGATCGTCTGTCGTGATTTCTGCTACTAAGTCATGCTCAGGCGCTAATACCATAAAGGTGGCCCCAAATATGGTGTCTGGACGCGTCGTAAATATCTCAAACGTCTGATCCGAATCTGCTAATTGGAAATGAATAGAGGCTCCTTGAGACTTTCCTATCCAATTGCGCTGTTGCTCCTTTAAAGAATTAGAAAAATCCACTTCTTCCAAACCTGTTAATAAACGCTCTGCATAAGCCGTCGTACGCAAAAACCATTGTCGCAAACGCTTTTTCTCTACTGGGTGGCCTCCACGTTCTGAAACGCCTTCTTTTACTTCATCATTGGCTAATACCGTTCCCAATGCCTCACAATACCATATATCTGAATAGCCTTGATAAGCAATACGGTAATTCATCAAAATACGCATTTGATCGTCTTCGCTCATAGCCGTCCATTCTTCTGCTGTAAATGGCTCATGCTCATCTGCACTAGCATTGGCAGCGGCACTACCCCCTGAAGCAAATTTGGCAATCAAGCCATTGATGTGTTCAGCTTTATCATTATCTATATTATACCAAGCATCAAATAACTGCAAGAAACACCATTGTGTCCACTTATAGTACTTAGGATCACAAGTAGAAACTTGACGATTCCAATCATAAGAAAAGCCTAAATTTTTCAACTGATTCTTGAAGTAACCAATATTATCTTCCATCGCTTTTCGAGGATGTAAGCCATTCTCAATGGCATATTGCTCTGCTGGCAAGCCAAATGCATCAAATCCCATTGGATGTAAGACATTGAATCCTTTCAGCCGCTTGAAACGTGCATATATGTCTGAGGCTACATATCCTAAGGGGTGTCCTACATGTAATCCAGCTCCAGAAGGGTAAGGAAACATATCTAATACATAATACTTAGGTCGATCCGTATCATTACTTATATTATACAATCCTGTCTCTTCCCAATGTTGTTGCCATTTGGGCTCAATCTCCCGAAAATTATAATCCATTTTTATACAGTTTTGGTTTGCGTGCTTAAAAAAGCAGCACAAAGGTAACAAATACCTGTTTAACCGAAAAATCTGTAGTTTGATTCCTTATTAAGTAATGATTTTTTTGTAATATTTAAAAAATGGGGCTTTTTCTTGATTGGATTAAGGTTTTTATGGCGTGCCCCATTTATTTTTTGGCCATTTTGTAGGGGCGCTACCTATGTGTGCGCCCAATGGCCAAAAAATAAATGGGTCGGGCTGTCCGTTCTTATGTGGCTGTTCACCTCCTACTTCGCTAAGTGCTGCTTGTCTGCTAAAGCCAGCCTTCGCATCACTAAGCTACGTAAGTCGGTTCTCAACGCCACATACCACTTCCATCCCTCACGCTTTTTGAGTAATAAGTATATTAGAAATAGATCGTAGACATGAGAAAAATTGTTGCCTACAACTTCAATTGTGGGCAATGAAGATCATTTTGTTTAAAATCTAAACCTCGAAGTTAGACTAAAGAATCAATTTCATTTTAGCCATTTTGTACTATATCTTGAACGTATTGGAGAAAAAAACAGGACAATTCAAATCGCAAATTTGTTTCCTAAAGCCT
>JAHDDN010000349.1 GCA_020629335.1 Chitinophagales bacterium
CGCAAAAATCCTACAACTTAACTGTCAGAAACTTATAAACTGAACCATTAGGGACAAAAAAAATCACCTTCAAAAGGAAGGTGATTTGATATACAAGATTAACACTTAAAGCTTTGAAAAGCTAATAAAACTTATTTTACATTGATTCGTTTTGTGCTCATCTCAATGCCTGAGGTAAAATTCAATAGATAGATACCTGTTGGCAAATGGCTGATATCTAATTGGTGTTTTCTAGTGTCCATTACTTTTTCGCTAGAAACAATTTGGCCAACCATATTAATGATATTGACTTCGTAATCTGCTGATTTTTCTAATTCAATAAAAATGAAATCATTCGCTGGCATAGGATAGACTGCTATATTTTGCAGAACTGGTGTAAGCCATTCGTCTTGTTCCATTAATGCTTCATCAAATACAACAGCAGATAGTGGAGCAGGAGCTTCTGTTTCTTCTTCTTCCAAATCGATATCATAAGCAAAAAAGCCACCTTCGTGAAAACCTTCTTCTACCATACCTGAGTCATGATCTCTTGTATCTCCAGCATTAGATATTACTCCAATGACGTTTAATACTTCTGGACGTTTAATGGTCGGACCATCCATACCCATTTGAGCAAATATCTCTTGAGTGAACAGAAGAGAGCAAATAATTCCGAGTGCGAGTGTTACAGTTAAATTTTTCATGGCGTATGATTTCGTGCTTAAAAATTCTACATATTGAACTCGTTTAAAGCTTTTCAGCTTCATCATAAAACTTTAAATGAGTTCATTGACTAATCGTACTTGTTGGTTAGATTAAACAAAATACTAATAAAAATTGCTTATTTTTTGTTATTTACAATTTCCATACCTCCAAGATAAGGCGAAATAATAGGAAAAAATAAAACAAAAATCGGACAATATCAAGGGCTAATTATCTTCTAACGAGCTGCTTAAAAAACAAAAACAACTGATTATCAATTACTTATCTTTTTTTGATTGTTAATTTTTTTAACATTTATCGGACATTTATCAGTAAAAATGACAAAAAAATATTTAATTTGTTGAAAAAATAGCTTTACACAGTATGTATAAGAGCAAATTTATCAATATTCTCAAAACATTGAATGCGCGTGAGATACGCTTATTTCAAGAATACCTACGATCTCCTTTTTTCAATAAAAATAGGGATTTGGTGGACTTGTTTACCATTATAGAAAAAGAGCATCCTGCTTATGAAGGTGATATTATAGAACGAAAACAGCTTTATAAGGCGCATTTTCAAGGTAATTTTAATGAACCCAAATTGCGTTATGCTTTTACGGATCTCACTAAATTGCTAGAAGGCTTTTTAATTTACCAACAATTTCAGGCAACTTCTTATACTAAGAATCAATTATTATTGACTGCATTAAAGGAAAGAGAATTAGAGAAATACTTTGTGAATACTTTTAAACAAGTAGAAAAGGAGCGTAAAAAATCGAAGATACGGGATATTAATTATCTTAATAGTGAGTATGAATTGAATCGTATTGCTCTTTTGAATACAACGGCGAGTAAATCTCAGGAGAAAGATACGCCTATGCAAAAGATGCTGACCGCCTTAGATACTTTTTTTATTGGAGCAAAGTTAAAGTACACTTGCGAAATATATAGTAGTCGATTTGAGCGTAATAGAGAGTTGGACCCTTTATTATTAGAGGAAATATTAGCTCATATAAAGACCTACCCTTATGAGAATACTCCTACGATACAGATTTACCTGAGTATTTTCAATATGATTACAAATTTAGATGATGAGTCTCATTTTTTAGAATTAACCGAAAAGTTGGATCATTATGGTCAGTATTTTGGTAAGGGAGAATTGCATGATATGTATGTGTATGCTCGAAATTATTGTGTGATAAAAATTAATGATGGACATGGGGAGTACTTTCGAAAATTATTTGAATTATATCAGGATTTAATAGAGAAGAAACTTGTTTATATTGAAGGTTACTTACCTAGTAGTGATTATCGGAATGTTGTTTATGTAGGCTTAGAATTAGGGGAGCATGAGTACGTAAAAAAATTCATCTACGAACAAAAGAAAGAACTTCATCCAAAGAATAGACAAAATATTTTTGATTATAATTTGGCTTGTTATTATTTCGCTCAAAAGAATTATGACCAAACACTTCAACTATTAAATAATGTAGAAAAAATAGAAGATAGTTTTTACTATCTAGATATGCATGTCCTCATATTACGTACCTATTATGAAATGGATGAGATAATACCTTTATCTGCTCATATTGATCGTTTGAAAACTTATTTACAACGGAATAAAAAGGTATCAGCTTCCTATAAAGCCTCTTATATGAACTTCATTAAAATGGTTAAGAAATTGACTCGTGTCAAATTAAACGGAACAAAGAAGCTCGATAAACTCAAAGACGAGCTTGAAAACTCTCGAACCATTGCCAGTCGAAATTGGATAAGAAATAAAATAAAGGAATTAGATGATTAATGGACTATCCTTTCATTATACCAATGAAAGGCAAATTGCGATAACGCTCATCAAAATCTAAGCCATAGCCTACCACAAATTTATCTTCTATCTCAAAACCTAAATAATCAATTGGTACCTCCACTTCTTTGCGTGCAGGTTTATGCAATAAGCTACATATTTTCAAACTGGCAGGATTACTCTTCTTTAAAATATTCAATAAGGCTGATAGCGTATTACCTGTGTCTATAATATCTTCTACTATCAATACATGCTTTCCTTCTAATTCAAAAGGAATATCATCCATAATTTTTACCTTACCTGAAGTTGTACCACTTCCATAACTACTAATGCGTAAGAAATCAATTTTAACGGGAAAGTCAAATTCTCGAATGAGATCCGCAGCAAATATGAAGCTGCCTTTTAGTATGCAAAGAATGTGAAGAGATTCACTTCTATACTCTTGAGATATTTCTTCCCCTAATTCTTTGATTCTTTGTTTAATCTGTTCGTCAGTATACAATATATCTATTAGACCTATCACTTTGGAGGATTTTGTTTTGAGCGGCAAAAGTACGAATATTTCGTTTATCCTACAATTCAATTTACTACTTCAACTCAATAATGCTGATACCTGTACCACCATACTCAGGCTCCTCATATCTAATGGATTCAATAAAGTTAGCTCCTTTCAAAATCTGACGAACCGTTTTTTGCAATATTCCATCCCCTACCCCATGAATGATTTTAATTCGACTGGCATTGACTATGAGTGCTTTATCAATAAAGCTCTCTACTTCCCTCATGGCCTCCTCTCGCCTCATTCCTCTAATATCTAAGCTGCTCTTAAAATCAGAGGCCGAGTGCAAACTATTATAATTGGTACCTGAAGAAACTTTTCTTTTTTTCACTTTTTCAACAACGACCAACTGTTTTACGGCTACATTGGTTTTAAAATTACCCAACTCTACTATCGCTTTATTTTTTCTCAACTCTACCACCTTACCCACATCATTACTATCCCTTAATTTCACATAAGAGCCTATTTTGAGTTCTCCCTTTGATGGTTGGAAGTACAATACATCTTTATGCTCTTCAATAGATTTAGATAATTTGATTCTATCTTTTTGTATCTCCTCTTTAATACGCTTGAGCTTTGGCTTATCATTTTTGCTTTCCTTCCACTCCCGCATCATTTGCTCCAACTTCTTATTATACTCTCCTACTAAAGTCAATGCCTTTTGTTCCGCTTCTAATAAAAGGGAACGACGCTTTTTATCCAAGGTCTTCTGCTTAGCATTATACTCCCTCAACAAATCATCTAACTGAGATTCTTTTTTAGAAACAAAAGCTTCCTTCAAACTGACTTCCTGCTTCTCTGATTGCAAAGTGGCTAATAGCTCATCAAACTCCTTATAATTCTTTCCGACTTTCTCTTTAGCTAAATCAATAATCTTCTCGCTTAATTTACTTTTCTTTGCCAACTCAAAGGCATAAGAACTACCTGGCTTACCTAACTCCAATTTATACTTAGGAGATAAGTTCTCATGATCAAAAGTCATACAGCCATTAAATATTCCCTTGGTCTTAGTCGCATAAATTTTCAAATTAGAATAGTGGGTTGTTATGACGCCATAACAATACTTTTTATTCAAATGCTCTAAAATAGCTTCTGCCATCGCTCCACCAAAAGCAGGATCAGTACCCGAACCAAACTCATCTATCAAAATCAAACTCTTACTATCCGCATTCTCGGTAAAGTATTTCATATTCTTTAATCGAGAACTATAGGTACTCAAGTCATTCTCCAAAGATTGTTCATCTCCCATATCCACAAAGAACTTCTGAAACAAACCCATTTGCGAATAATCATCTACTGGCACCAACATACCCGCTTGGAGCATCAGTTGTATCAAACCAACCGTTTTCAAAGCCACCGACTTACCTCCTGCATTCGGCCCACTAATAACTAATATCCGATTAACGATACTAATCTCCGCATTTAAAGGCACCGTTTCTTTCTTCGTTTTCTGATTGATGAGCCATAATAAAGGATGGCGAGCGTGGTTCAATATAATCTTACGTTCACTCAAAATCTGCGGCATACTCGCATTCAAATCCACTGCAAAACGAGCCTTCGCTCTAATAAAATCTAATAAGCCTAAAATACGTTGGTAGGATTGTAATTGTGGTCTATAAGGTCGAATCTGTTTTGTTAACTCTTTTAATATTCGATAAATCTCTCGCTTCTCTGCTTGCTTGGCCTCTGTAATATCATTATTAATCAACATGATGTTGTCTGGCTCCAAAAATGTCGTTCTACCCGAACCCGACTCATCATGTATAATTCCTCTAATCTTTCTCTTAAACTCTGACTTCACTGCCAATACTCTTCTTCCATTCCGCACACTCTCTGCCTCATCTGCCAGCCAATTCCTTTTTCTATACTCCATCAAGGCTGCCTTAAATCGAGTGTCCAAATCACGATAACGCTGATTCATAAAACGACGAATACGCATTAATTCTGGCGAGGCACTCGGCTTCATTTTCCCCTCCTCATCCATCACTTCCTTAATCGCTGCCCCCAAATGCTTCTCAAACTGCAAATCCTCTAACAACTCTGCCAATTCAGGGTACATCTCCATGCGCTCCCCCTCATCCTTCTCAAAATAATACAAGATATCCTGCATCGTTTTCAACACCTTAGCTATCCTGAAAATCTGCTCCTCATTCAAAGCATAATTCTCAATCTCCAACAACTTCAACTCCTGATGCAAATCCAAATAATTCTCCGATGGGAAATCCTGTATTTCCTCCATCAACATCATCTTAAACTCATGCACCTGACGCAGCTTCTTCTTCAACTTATCCACCTCTGCAATGATCTTAATCCGCTTCACATACTCCTTCCCCAATGGACTATAACAATAGCCCTCTAACAATTCCAGCACCTTATCAAACTCCAGCTTCTCATAAATATCCTCAGGATAAGTACTCGTCTGATACCTATTTTTCTTTTTATACAGCGTCATGTGTGATTTTTTTTAGTAATGACAAACAAATAAGATAAGTAGTTGAAGGTAATTATTCGTGCATTCTTGATGAGCTTATTTTTGGCTTAGACAAGGCATTTTTTGCAAGTAATAGCAGAGCTATTGCTAAGAAAAATAACGCAGTATAAGCCAAAAAGAGGCCATCAGAATTGCCGAAATAATTAACTTTAGCTACTTATACATTTGAAGTTCAAGATTTTGTGCTAAGACAAGGCATTTTTTGCAAGTAATAGCAGCGCTATTGCTAAAAAAAATAAGGCAGTATTAGTGCAAAAGATGAGCTATCAAATGATTAAGTTATTTGTTTGTCATTACATACTCCTTCCTCAACGCAAAAGTACAACAAAAGTTCCACATCAATGATTTTAGCAGTAATCTTGAAATAATAAGATTGGATATTCTTTGGGCGCATCCCTCACCTCG
>JAHDDN010000350.1 GCA_020629335.1 Chitinophagales bacterium
GCTTCTACTTCGCCATCTATTGTAACGCTTAAAGTTTCTTCACAACCCGAATTGGTATTGACGCTATGTGTAACGGTATAAGTGCCTGGTGTACTTGCAGAAGGATCAATTGCTCCTGTTGTAGCATCAATGACTAAACCTGTAGCTGGATTAGCTATAAAGCTACCATCTGGATCTGTGAAATTCGCATTAACAATAGCATCAGTCATACATAATTCTACTGGATCAATACCATAATCAAAGCTAGCATCGCAACAAGGATCAACTATCGTTACAGATACACTAGCTTGATCATTTGGACAAGCACCTCCACTTACGGTATATACAAAGGTATATGTACCTGCAGCTTGACCAAATGGATCAAACATATTGGCACTTAAGCCTGTTGAAGCGGTGCTTTCTGTCCATGTGCCTCCTGTATCTGCTCCTGTTAGTAAAGTGTTCAAATCTATTGGGTCTGTATCGGCTATATTACATACCTCTGGCATCATCACTACGGGAGTACCAGCTTCGACTTCATCTACAATATTAATAGTAATACTTTCTGTACACACATCTGGTGCAGTATAACTCACGGTATATGAACCAAGATTACTTGCAGAAATATCAATCGCACCTGTAGTAGCATTGATAATCAAACCTGCTGGTGTGGAGGCAAAAGTGCCACCAGTACCCCCTTGAATATTTAGAGAAGGATCAGTATCACTGATACAGAAGTTTAAGCTATTTAATGTCCCCGTTTCTTCAGAATCTGTTCCATCATAAGTAAAAGATGCATCACAACAAGCATCTACTATCACTACTACGGCTTTTCTTACATCATCATCACAAGCAGTCAAAGAATAATTATTCAAATCATCATCAAAATACCAGGTATAGGTGCCTGCTGTATTTACATCAATAGCACCTGGGCCAGATGTAGGTGGAATAAATGTTAAGCCTGTGGCTAACTCATTAAAATCTGCAGTATTATCATCAGAAGCATACCAACCAATACAGCCTGAATTTAAATCTGGACTTGCACCACCTGTTAAGTCATCTATAGTAAAAATAGGAACAGGATCGCCTATACAGATAGTGATTTCATCTTCTACTACATAAGGTGCTGCATCACTGATATCTTCAAAATTAGGATCGCAGCAGCTTAGATTGTTTCTTGCACAAAGTAAAGCATCAATCATTTTTGCTTTTTGGCATTGGGTAAATTCTGAAGTACATCCATTACATCCATTATAACTCATAATATTATCAAATGTTTGTTGACAGCCTGTTTGGCCGTTATAGGCTGCATCAATACCTGTTCCAGACCACGTATCTGCACAACAATCCGCATTAGTGTCAAGTCCTAGCTCAGGTATATTAGGGTCAGCACAAGTATCATCTATAAAATCACCAGTAATACAACCATCATCGCTTGGTAATGCTGCAATATTGGAGTCGCCTTCTTCATGAGGAGCATGAGTATGATACAATCCCAAAAAATGCCCTACTTCATGTACTAATACACCTACTACTCCAATATTAGAGCAAGGATTTACAGGATCAGAAAATGGGGGATTCCAACAATCTGCAAGCATAATTACTCTTTCAGGACCAAATGGATAATAAGCATAACCTCCACATTGCCAATCATTAAGTGTACTAACTACATATATATTCATGACATTAGGTATATCTATATTAGCACTATTTAAATCTGCAAAATCATTACTGCCATCTGTATCTGGGTCTTGAAAATTATTGAGATCGCTATTACACTCCACACGACTTGAATTATCTGATTCTGTATCTTGTCCATGATTAGTACATTTAAAGAGTTCAATTGGAATTCCCTCGCAGTCATAGTATTGATTTGCTAAAGCTATATGATCATCTGTTCTATTTAATGCTAATGCAACATTTGAACAATCATTATCAGCCATAATAGTAAATACAACTGGAATCCTAAATTTATCGGTACATGTAGGGTTAGTTATAGTACAATCTCTACTACAAGATCCGCCATAGCCATCATCCATACTCCATGAAGCATCTCTTTCGATACCGTTATCTGGTCTAAGCATTGGATGTTCTTTGCCTTTTTCTTTAGGCTTGTTTTTTAAGTAGCTTTGCATTAATTCATGAGTACCACATTGTCTTTGTGGCTCATCCTGTCCAAAGCTCAATGAGTAGCATCCGATTAGAATGCAAAGTAACAATAGGAAATTTTTCATAATAAATTAGTTTTTTTAGTTGAAATAATGTGTTTTGTTAAGCATAGTAATTCCATTACCAAATCAGTCAAAATTTAGTTTTTTGCGTGAGGGATGGGAGTGGTATGTGGCGTCGAGAACTGCCTTACGGAGCTTAGTGATGCGATGGCTCCTTAGAGACAAGCAGCACTTAGCGTAGTAGGTAGTGAACAGCTACATAAGAACGGACAGCCCGACCTTGCGCCTTCGGCGAATGCGTAATGCATAATGATGAATGATAAATAGCTTATCCGATACACTTGCCTATACGAGCGCAAGGGCACGCCCAAATCCTTCATTTACAATTGGGTTAATATTTTATTTTTTATTTAATGTTGCACGATTAATTTTTTTACTTGTAATAATTCCTCTGCTTCATTATAAAGTTGGAGGAAGTAGATACCTGTTGGTAAATCTTTGGTTGATATTGTATTTTGTGATTGATTGATGGTATTTGTATAATGCGTTTCCCCGTATATATCTTGAATGATTAGGAAAAAGTTACTTGATTCTATATTTTTTTCCTTTATTAGCAGTGTTGTAAGCTGATCGCATGGATTGGGGTAGTGCTGCATGAGGTTGTTTTTTTTAGAATTTAGGTTGTCTGTAGATACCGCAGGTATATTAATCTCTTCTATGCCAATAGTATGAAATTTTCTGTCGGTTTCAATTAGCACTCCTTGATTGAAGGAAATATTGGCTTGATTATAAAGGGTATCACTTCCTTCGAAACCATCTTTTATATTTATTTTGAACTTAACATAAGCCAATTGCTTGGTTTCGTTTAATGGTATTCCATTCATTTCAAAGATGAGGACATTTGTATCCCTAATACTTGCTTTGTACTCATGGCTTACTTGAGCAA
Source organism: Chitinophagales bacterium (assembly GCA_020629335.1). The sequence goes on from JAHDDN010000350.1 coordinate 3,097, forward strand.
TTTTGAGCTTAGGGATGTCTAAACGAATCTGATCCAAAGTATCTGTGATAAAGATATCTATACTATCTCCCTCTTCTTCTGAAGCTGGAAGATGGAACCAAATCAAATATTCTAATTCAGCACCTAATGGTATGAAGTGTTCATCAAACATTCCTTTTGGACTCGCAATCATACCTACAGATTCTCCACCTACTGACATCGCCTGTAAATCAGATCCCATGATACCTTCGGACACTCGTACTTCAAGGCATTCGCTCTCTGTAAAAGGGTCACTATCTGGGAGCATCTGGGAAGTAACATAAGCAGTAGAGAATGGGAAACCACCACAGCCTTCTACGACAACTTGAGGATTAGATAATGAAGGATGACCTGCCCCTTGTTCAACCACCATACGGTAAGTGGAGTTCTCCCCATCAGTATTGAGTTCTACCTCTTGAAAAACTTCTAAGGAGTCGCCACTTTCTAGCATAATAATGCCATCCCATGAAACTAAAAGGTCGTCTTGATAAATTCGCCATTGTTGGCCTTCATTTTCTGTAAAAGTAGCGCCCTCATTGATGATGACAAAACGGATACTATCTGTCTCTACTCCTTCTAAGCAGTATGCTTGTACTGTCAGATCACTGCCGTCCCAATCGGCTGTCATGGTAAGGGTATCTGTACAGGCTTCATAAGGAAAAATCGAAGCATTAGCACAGATGGCTGAATTCAGTGGTATATCTTCTGGTATAAAGGCTTCTATAGAAAATGATCCACAATCAGCAGGACTCAAATCGTTTATTTCGAAACGAAGAAGGTTATTGACTGTATAGTAACTTAGGTCGCTGCTAATAATCTCTATAGTGGAGTGAAATTTAATATCTATATGGGCATCCTCTGCCGTGGCTGTACCTCCATTGCAATAGCTGACACTATAAGTAGTTGGTTCTCCTTGAAAAAGTGGAGGTGATACGATATCTACTATTAAATAAGGACACTCTATAGTGGCTTCATTAGCGAAATTAATATCTTCTATTATTTGCGAAAGGCTATCGACTTCTACTGTTTGGCTATCTTCACAGGACTGTTGAAAAATGATACTTGGTGGATAGTAGTCGATTACGTGTAAGCCTGTGTCTGATCCTAAATTATAATAACCGTTTTCATCTGTTTGGACATAATAGCCGTTATCAATAGCCACAAAGGCGTTTATAATTGGAAGATCTCCTCCATCTAATGTGCAGTTATCATTTTGATCCCAATAGGCATGGCCAGTTATATCGGCATTGTAGATGCAGTCCCAATCAACATCTGAAGAGTTAATATCTGGGCTATTAAATAAATTTGGTATAGCACCGTAGAAGTTGTTACCTGGACAGAAAATTAAATCTTGTAAAATGCTTAAGTTATCAAATTCTGGTATTTGACCACTTAATTGATTTCCATAAACATAAATTTTCCTCAAATACTCTGTAATATTGAAGTTGGGAATTTCGCCCTCAAAATTATTGTTTTGTAACTCTAAAAACCAAAGATTAGGTAAATTGAAGTTGGGAATTTCGCCTTCTAATTCGTTATCAGCTAGATAAAGTCTTTTTAAATTACTTAATTCGTCTAAGTTTGGGATACTACCAGTAAAATTATTTTTATCTAGAATTAAATCCTCGATACTTTCCAGGCCTTCAACAAAAGCAATTGAACCTTCTAGATTATTTTCACTCAAACTTAAATAAGTCAGTTCCTCTAAATCCAAATTAGGCACATCACCTGATAGATTGTTTCCTCCTAATGCTAACCACTCTAAATTAGAACAATTACTAAAACTTGGTAAATTTCCATTTATTGAAGCACTTAAAGCAGATAAATACTCAAGGTTTGGTAAATTACTAAAGTCAGGAATCGAGCTATTTAAGTCATCAATTGACATAGATAGTAATTTTAGATTAGCAAGATTAGTAAAATCAGGAATCGGGCCATCAAGTGAAGTTGCGTCTAAATATAATTCTTCCAAATTAGGCATATACTGAAAGTCAGGTATCGCTCCATAAATAGCACCATTTAGGCTTAGCTTTAATATTTTCAATTTCGGCATAAATTGAAAATCTATTATTTCCCCAAAAATATTTTCAGACACAAAAATAAGGTTCTCAATATGAGGAAAATTAAAATCATAAATTGGTCCAATTACTCCAGTTCCTGAAAATTCGGCAGTAGGATTCGACTCAATGGCTAATACATAACAGCTATCTTCCACCTCTGTTAATGTGATACCTACCCATTCAGATACAGGCTCTTCAAGCCAGCCAGAATTATCATCCCAATTATCTCCACCAAAATTATTATAAAAATAAACCAACTCCAATGAATCTGTCACACTCATAGGTCCGCTACATTGAGCAGATGCTGTACTATACATCAAACAAATAGCGATAATATTTAAAATAAAGTATTTCATATTCGTTGATTTTCCTGTGGAAAAATTACTTATAGGCAAATATCAAACTATTTAATTGGGTAAGCAATTACGGATTAATGCAAAAATTTCGAAAAAGAGACTACTTTTTAACTTGTACTACAAATTAAACAACAACCCAGAACAACACAAGCAACTCATTATCAAATACTTGCAACTATTCGCAAACAAATCTAATGTGTCACGATTATTTCATTTTTCTCCTAAAATACTAGATCAACTAAGTTTACTTTTTAGATTAAAAAATCGGAAAGTTGATCTTTTATTTAATGTTGCACTATCAATTTTTTTACTTGCAGTAATTCTTCTTCTTCATTGTAGAGTTGGAGGAAGTAAATACCTGTTGGTAAATGCTTGGTTGATATCTCATTTTGTGCC
>JAHDDN010000351.1 GCA_020629335.1 Chitinophagales bacterium
CAGTGAGCGCAGCGAACGGTCTCTCCTCTCTAAGCGAACGCAGTGAGCGGTCTCTAATCTATTTCATTTTTTCCGAAAAACAAAAGTAACCGTAGCACTTTTTTTCAAGGCTGCTGCTGGCATATCCAGAGCCGCAAAGAGCGGGAAGGTAGACATAAAAAAGGCTTTTTGAACGCCTAAGTTTAATCGGGAATAATTAGCCGTATAATCTTTATTACCTTTGAGGCTTTCGTAGAGGAGTTCTCTCTTATTAAATAATTTATTCAGGAGGCTTTGCTGGAAACCGAATGGATTGTACTCCATATTATAGTAATTTTCTTCTAAGAGTTGGAAGCCTCTTTCTTGCATGATTTTTTTGAAGGTAGCTGGCTTGAAAAAGATGGTGTGGCGTGGCGGATCTAAGTGCAGCCATTTACCCTTAAATAACTGACTTTGTAGGCTATTGATATTGGGAATGGCGATGATTAAAATGCCTTGCTGATGTAATATTTCTCCAATCGTATCTAATATTTCTTTAGGATTTAGCAGATGTTCGAAAACGTGAAAAAGCGTAATCGCTCCGAAATGATCCTTAGGAAAATCCTCTTTACTTAAAGCTTTTTGTTGAAGATGGATATTGGGGATTCGGGCGGCTCGATTGGCGGCTTTCCCTGGCATCTCTATCCCGTGAATATGATAGTTTCCTTGACGAGCTACATTGGCCAAAAAAAGTCCATTACCACAACCAATATCTAATACATTAGCTGGCTCCTTGACATATTTTTTCACAATGGCGGCTCTGCGTGCACGAAATATATTGAGCACTCGTTCTATCCAGCTATCAAATTTTTCTTCTTCTTGCCCATAATATTCTTCATCATAGGCTTGGGCTAATTGAGCTGCTGTAGGCTGAGGTGATAAATAAATCGCTTCGCAATCATCACACCCAAGCAGATTAAATGCATGGCCATACATATCCTGTGTATCATAAAGAATTTGATAGTTGGGAGAATGACAATAGGTGCAATGAGGATGAAGTGGCATCGAATTAAATTAATCTTTCTTATTGTACAAGGAAAAATTACCGACACCAATGCGCTGTAAGAAGTGCATCATAGATACTTTTAGTACGCCTAAACCGTAAATACTGCTTCGCTTAAAGTTAATGGAAGAAGCTTCTTCAAAGTATTTGGTTGGACAAGTAATTTCTGCTATTTCAAAACCGGCATAAAACACTTGGGAAAGCATTTGATTATCAAAGATGAAGTCGTCTGAATTATCATCAAAATTAATGCTGAGTAATACTTCTTTAGAAAAGGCTCTATAACCAGTGTGATATTCTGATAATTTTTGACCGATGAGTATATTTTGACTCAAGGTTAAAAAGCGATTAGCGATGTATTTGTAGAGAGGCATTCCGCCTTTTAGTGCGCCCTTACCTAAGATTCGAGAACCTAATACCGCATGGTATAAACCACTTCCAATAATACTCGCCATGGCTGGAATCAACTTAGGCGTATACTGATAATCAGGATGAACCATAATCACAATATCAGCCCCTAATTCTAAAGCTTTATTATAACAGCTTTTTTGATTACCTCCATAACCCTTATTTCGGTCATGGCGTATGCAATGCTCTATGCCTAATTGTTTGGCAACTTCCATGGTATTATCTGTACTGTAATCATCCACCAATATCACCTCATCCACTATATCGAGTGGAATCTCTCTATAAGTTGTTTCTAAGGTTGATGCTGCATTATAAGCAGGCATCACTACTACTACTTTTTGACCGTTAATCATTCCTCCTATTCGTTATTTATTTCATCACTTTTTTATACGAAAATCCAAACTCGGAAAAGGGCGGACACATAGGTCTGTCCCTACAATCGTTATTTATTCGTTGGGAAAGGGCGGACACATAGGTCCGCCCCTACTCCTTATTTATTCAAACCTGGATCCAAGGTGGCGGCTTGATCCATATATCTTTTTCCTTTTTCAGTTTGTCCCATATTGCTATAAGTGATCCCTACATTAAGCAATATTTTGGGATTATTAGGCTCTAACTCCAATGCCTTCAAACTCATCTCTAATCCCTTTTCTAATTTATTTTGCATTCCATAAATGATCCCTAAATCTTGAAAAGCCCCTGCATGATTAGGGTTCTTTTCTAAAGCCATATAGAAATACTCAATGCCTTTATCTAAATCGTTTTTCTTACGAGCATAAAGCATCCCCAATTCATCGTAAGGAACATAGCTTTGCGGATTAATTTCTTTTACCACCTTTTCTAAGAATTGGATTGTTTGATCAATTCCTTTGGGATCTTCTACCATTTCTGCTATCATTGGAATATTTTTCCAAATTCTCGGATGCTCGGGTTTTAATTCCAATACTCGATAGTAGGCATCATAGGTTTTGCCATAATCTCTCAAGCCATCGTGATAAGCATTGCCTAATAATATCAAAGCATCTTTATTCTGTGGGTAGATTTCTAAAGCGCGATTCAAATAGCCAATCGCTTTTTTAGATAAATTCGTTTTCTCTACTTTATTTTTGGTAAAGGTCGCCTTATCTAATAATACGCCACCTGCCGAGGTATTTGCTTTACTACTATTAACCGAAGTGGCCACATCTGTCGTGAATAAACTATAATTGTCATTCCAAGCAGGTATACGAGCTAAAGTTCTCAATGAAAAACCCACTACAAATATACCAATCAATGCAGTCGCTAATTTCTGACGCATAGCAACATCCTTGATCATACTTTCTCCTAATCCCTTAAACAAATAAACAAAGCCAATAATTAATCCCAAGGAAGGAATAAATAAGAATCGCTCATTCATAAAGGAACCGATAGAAAATATCAGATTAGATACAATAGAAAAGGTGATAAAAAAGAAAGCAAAGCCATAAGCGGAAATGTCTTTCTTAAATATGCCAAACAATATTTTAATCAGCATTAAAGCCACAATAATAACTGACAAAATCACCCAAATATTTGACCATCCAATAATCGCCACCTGCTTGGGGTAATAATCATGTGTTAACGGATGTGGAAAGAAAAGCAATTTGAAATACTGCAACCAAGTGTACATAATGGTCGCATACTTCTCCCCCACACTGGCCTCCATAAATGGCTCATTCAATAGCTCTGTTACCTCTTTACCTGTCCCTAAAAAGAAACCTAATACTCTATAACGTATGAACAAAAATAATCCCGTCGCTGCTGCCATTGGCCCCATCACGCCTAAGTGCTGTTTAATATTGGCATTCGTAAAAAAGTACAAGGTCATAGGCACTACCGCTAAGAAAGTAATCGCCTCTTCTTTCGACATCAAAGCCAGAAAAAAAGTGATCCCAATTAGCGCAATATGCACCATCTTATTAGTATCCAAATAACGGATCGCCCAATAAATGGTCAATAAAGCCCCCAACAAACCCAACATCTCAATACGTCCCTTGATATTGGCTACCACTTCTGTATGAAGCGGATGGGCTACCCAAAGCGCCGTGATGACAAAAGGCATCTTTAACCACCATTTTTTTTCCTCGCTGACTGGCAAAAGCCTCGATAAGAGATAAAATATCAAGCAGCCCGTCAGTGCATATAGTAATACATTTATAAAATGACTCAATCCTGGACTCAATCCAAATAACTGATATTCGAGCGCAAAAGTCGCAATACCTAATGGTCTATACCTACCACCTGCTACCAAATCTTTCTGCTGACCAAAGAAGCCAACTAAACTTTCAGTAGTAAAAATATCTTTAATACCAGCTAATCCGTTTTTTGTAAACTCATTGCGCTCAATATACAAGGAGTCATCCAAGGCATATTGAAAGCTACTTGTATAAATATACAAGCCAAAGCCCAAAAGGAATAATACCAAAAGGGGCATTGCATTACTTTTCAAAAAAGAAGTTGAAGTAGTGGTAGGTTGGTCTGACTTAAGTGGCACTTTTTTACTCATAAAATCTCAATCATGGTACAAATGTCTCACAAGATAAGAAATAATTAAATTCATTAGGGGCTTCCCCCTTGCACACAAATTCTGTCGCAAGCGTCCGCTTGTGACAATTTGTGTGCAAGGGGTCGGGCTGTTCGCTATTATGTGGCTATGCGCTTCCTACTACGCTAAGGTCTGCTTGTCTCTTTATGGAGCCTGCGCATACCTAAGCTCCATAAGTCAGCACATGGCCGCCACATACCGCTGCCATCCCTAAGCCAATTCAAGGTATCTGGGTAAGTTGGTATCAAGTATGTTAGTACGAGTTCTCATCACTAACATACTAACTACTAATAGACTAAATTTACTAAAATAATCCTTACCTTCGATCCTCATATTCAAAATATTATCATTATGACAGAATTTGACCTTAATGAACATACACATAGACGATATAACCCATTAGCAGATGAATGGGTATTAGTCTCTCCACACCGATCTAAACGCCCATGGCAAGGCCAAATAGAAGATATACCTGTCTCAGAAAGACCCGCTTATGATCCAAATTGCTACTTATGTAAAGGTAATAGTCGTATGGGTGGAAAACAGAATCCTGATTACGAAAACATATTCGTATTTGATAATGATTTTGCGGCCTTACTCATAGATACACCTGCTGGGGAAAATGAAAAAAGCGAAGACTTATTTCGATTCAAAAGTGAAAGAGGAATGTGTCGAGTCATCTGCTTTTCTCCTAATCATAGTTTGACTTTAGCTCAAATGGAGGTGGATGCAATCGCTAAGGTAATAGAAGAATGGAGTCGCCAATATGTAGAATTAGGCCAACATGAGCGAATTAACTACGTCCAAATATTTGAAAATAAAGGCCAAATGATGGGCTGTAGTAACCCACATCCACATGGACAGATTTGGGCAACAGAAAGTATCGCTGATATCCCTGCGAGAGAAAACAAAGCGCAGAAGGAATATTTTTATCAAAAAGGAAGTACCCTATTAGGGGATTATTTGAAAGCAGAAAAGGAAAAGCAGGAACGAATTATCTATGAAAATGAGACCTTTACGGTTTTAGTACCTTTTTGGGCGGTTTGGCCTTATGAAAGCATGATTTTACCTAATCGTTCAGCTGAAAATATCAGTCAATTGAGTTCGCAAGAAATTAATGATTATGCTGATGCTATTAAGGTATTGACGACTAAGTATGATCGATTATTCAATGTTTCTTTTCCTTATTCGGCAGGAATACATCAAGCACCCACTAATGAAAATGATAGCGACTATTGGCATTTACACCATCACTTTTATCCGCCTTTATTAAGGTCCGCTACGGTGAAAAAATTTATGGTAGGTTATGAAATGATGGCTAATCCTCAAAGAGACTTTACCGCAGAATTTAGTGCGCAACAATTGAAAGCGCTATAATTAACCTCCACTTACTGGTGGAATAATCGCCACTTCATCTCCATCACTTAATAATTGATGATCCTTACAGTAGGCTTCATTCACCGCAAAGGAGACTTTAGCTAATTCCTTAAGCTCAGGGTGTTTTTCAAATAAAGATTGCTTGAAGTCCTCAATAGTCGCATTCGAGGCGATAGACCATTCTATTTGCTGTTGACCTAATATTTCTTTGGCTATTCCGAATGCTAGTAGATTTATTTTGATCATAAGATTAGATAACTGATTAACCAAGAAATTTTGGTTTATCCCCCTCCGCCTTTCAGGCACCTCCCCCAAGGGAGGATAGGCTTAGGGATGGAAGTGGTATGTGGCGTAATGGGACTGCTTATGAAGCTTAGGTGGACGTAGGCTGGCCTGCAAGGCAGACAAGTACACCTTAGCGTAATAGCAGGCGCATAGCCACATAAGAACGGACAGCCCGACCCAATTATTTTTTGGCCATCGTTGGGCCGACACATAGGTAGGCCCCTACAAACGATGGCCAAAAAATAATTGGGGAAGCCCCTAAAAA
>JAHDDN010000352.1 GCA_020629335.1 Chitinophagales bacterium
ACTTAATATTCTTTATGAAAAGAATAATAAGTTAATAATGGTGTCGTTTCGTATAACAACATAGTTCTTATACGCAAAAAAAATAGTTATAGGTTATAACTGGTATATGAAACTGTATATACTATTGTAAAAGGTTTTGTTGGTTGAAAATCAGCGCTTTTATGAATGTGTTAAAATTTAATACGGTGAAAAACGATATAGCATTTTTAATTTATTAAATAAAAGTAAGTCAATTTTATTAAATTTTGGTAGTAAAGCGGACTATTTTTTATTCGAAAGTCTGATAAATGATTAAAAATATTGATAGTCAGCTTATTTTCTTTAGGAAATAAGTTCGTTTTTTAGTCTATTTACCCCTATTTTTCGTTATTAAATTGTGTGCTGAATAGCCAGTTTTTTTAATAATTCCTGTTAATTATGAATGATCATCAACTAAAACATGCCCCACATATTCCATTTCGGAAAGTTTTGCCATCTTTCCCCAAATTTGTTAATAATCCCATCCCTATTTTAAGTACTTATTTAAAAGAACACGATGGTTATTATAGCTTTAATTTGGCAGGTAAAAAGGTGTTTATCACAGATAAGCCATCTATTACTCAACATATCCTTCAAAAAAATCATCGAAACTATCATAAATCAGAATTCGTACATTCATTAACGGATTTTGTTGGCTTTGGTTTACTCACATCTGAAGGAGATTATTGGCTTAAACAAAGACGCTTAATTCAACCAGGATTTCATAGAAAGAAGTTAGAAGAATTGTCAAAAATCATGCTTACTGAGACGAATGACTACGTAGACTGTTTTAATGAATTATGTCAGCAAAATCAACTATTCGATCTCTCCAAAGAAATGATGCATTTAACCTTAAATGTGATTACTAAGTCGCTTTTTAGTGGTAGTATCAATCAGCAGGAAATCCAAAAAATAGATTTCGCTATTACCCATATACAAGAGTATATGGTGAAAAGAATCAGAATGCCCTTCTTAATGCCCTGGATGAAAGTAAATGGTAAAATAAAATTTTATGAAGGCTTACACCAAGAAATAAATGAGTTACTATTCAGAATTATTCGAGAACGAAAGACCAATGGAGGTGACTATGATGACTTATTAGATATGCTATTAAGTGCTCGTTATAAAGATTCTAATGAGGGTATGAGTGATAAACAACTGCGAGATGAAGCACTAGTACTATTTGTTGCAGGTCATGAAACTTCAGCGAATGCATTAACTTGGCTTTGGTATGCTTTAGCACAAAATCCAGCAGTAGAAGAAAAACTATACCAAGAATCCATTAGTGTATTAGGAGATAGAGATGTTACATTTGATGACTTGCCTAATTTACCTTATAGCAAGCAAGTGATTGACGAAACTTTACGTTTATATCCGCCGGCTTGGATATTGGATAGAGTACCTTTAGAGGATGATGAGGTAGATGGTTATCATTTACCGAAAGGAGGAATCATCAATGTACTTGTTCACCATCTACATCGAAACCCAGCCTATTGGGAGGAGCCAGAGGTATTCAATCCCGATCGATTCGAAAAATCAAGAGAGAAAGATAGAGTGCCCTATTCTTATATCCCTTTTGGCGGAGGCCCCAGACTTTGTATCGGATATAATTTTGCCTACTACGAAATGCAAATAATTATAGCCCAATTAATTAGAAGATTTAGATTTAGAATTGCTCGTAAGAAAGTGGGACTGGTTCCATTAGTAACGCTAAGACCTAAGGGAGGAATGTGGGTAAGGGTAGAAGAGCGTAAGTAGTTAAAAAAACAAAAAAGGCAAGTCATGTTGACCTGCCTTTTTTGTTGGTGAATATCGACTTATAGACCAGCTAAAGTCTCTTTGATTTTGTCAAAGTTTGGTAAGTCGCCTGCACTTTCTAATACCTCGGCATATTGTATGACTCCTGCCTTGTCTACTACAAAAGCAGAACGTTTAGAAACACCTTTCATTCCCAATACGAAATCTTCATAAAGTGCTCCATAAGAAGCAGAAATCTCCTTATTGAAATCAGATAATAGTGGGAAATTGATTTTTTGTTCTTCTTTGAATTTGCCCAAAGAAAATAAAGAATCAACAGAAATTGCGACGACATCTGTCCCCATATTGCTATAGTTGCCTATATCATCTCTTACTGTACATAGTTCAGTGGTACAAACACCTGTAAATGCTAAAGGGAAAAATAAAACCAAAAGGTTTTTACCTTCATAGCTATTAAGGCTTACAGCCTCTTTTTCAGTATTGAAAAGTGTAAAAGCTGGCGCTTTATCTCCAATTGATAAACTCATAATTGATCGTTTTTTAATGAATGCGACAAAGGTACAAAAATAAATCACTCATAATTTGTATTGGGAACCAAATCTTTTACATTAAGATTATTATAAATGGTTCGTGTCATGCAATTTATATTAGACTATGAGATCAATCCTATCCCGTATTTTTTTTATCATTATTGGCTCCTTAATTCTTTTCTATACATTCTTTGTGTATAATGCTGTTCAACACTTAGTAAATGAAGGATATTATACCAGCGCCACTCTTGTAAAAGAAGAAATCAAAACTTCAACAGATAGCGATGGAAAAGTCAGCGAACAAAAAACAGCTATATGGAACTTAGAAAATAGGGATGGGCAATTGATCACCATTAAAGAAAATATACTATTACCATTTAAGGAGGTAGGAGTAGGTTATGAAACTAAGGTCTATTATGACCCAGATCATTTTCTAGAGATTATACCAGCAGATTCTTACGCTATTAGATATGGTATGCACTTATTCACATTGATGCTAGGTATAGGAATCATAATTTTTGCTTGGTCTGATGATCAATCAATTACGAGATTTCGTGGAAACACCTTTGCGGCAATCATGAGTATCATCACGTTTTTCGCTAGTGTAATTGCAAGCTTTTGTAGCATCCCTTTAATTTGGATGGCCTTATTTAAATTTTCAGAAATAAAAGACTTAGCTAGTATTATATTAAATGTCAATGTCTTGTCTATTCTTTTAGGGTTTATGGTTAATTTGGTGATAGCGAGTTTAGCCGTTCAAGTATTTTGGTTGAGCGAAAAAGATCAGCGCCCTAATATGTTCATGGCGATACTCAATATAGCTACAGGACTAACCTGTATACATAGCTTTTATAGTATGACAATATCTATCGCAGCCGTATTTCTTTTGATTGAAAAACTAGCGGTAACGGAGCCTAAATTATTATTAATTCCTTTTGTGATTGCTCTAATAATGACCTACGCATTGGCTTTCTTAGCCAAATATTATTATAGACAAGCGAACTATTATGTCAAAGAGAATCCTCAAGATAGTAAGAATTATAAACTCTAAATCTGCGCATTTCTATTTCGCAAATAATGGTCAGCTATCACAATAGCAGCCATTGCCTCTACTATAGGGACTGCCCTTGGTAATACACAAGGATCATGTCGCCCCTTACCTTTTACTTCCACCGTTTCTCCATCCTGATTCACTGAATCCTGAGATTGTATAATGGTAGCAACAGGCTTGAAGGCGACCCTAAAATAAATGTCCATCCCATTGCTAATGCCTCCTTGAATGCCACCTGAGTAATTGGTCTGAGTTTGAATGTTATCCCCAGTATTGACAAAGCGATCATTATGTTCAGAGCCTTTCATTAGGATGCTATCAAACCCAGCGCCATACTCAAAACCCTTGACGGCATTAATACTCAGCATCGCCTTGCCCAAATCGGCATGCAATTTATCAAAAACTGGCTCCCCTAAACCAGCAGGACAGCCATTGATCACACAACTTACGGTTCCTCCCACGGTATCACCTTCCTTGCGCACACGATCAATTAACGCAATCATTTTTTCGGCTGTCGGACCATCAGGACAGCGAATAATATTGCTTTCTGTTTGGCTCAAATCTAAATCTGTATAAGGAGTGTTTAAGCGGATATGCTGCACTTGAGAGACATAAGCAGACACACTTATACCAGCACTTTGCAGTATCGCTTTTGCGATGGCTCCAGCAGCCACTCTGGCGGCGGTCTCTCTCGCAGAAGAACGCCCACCTCCACGATAATCCCTAAAACCATATTTTTGATCGTAAGTGTAATCGGCATGAGAAGGCCGATACTTATCCTTGATATGACTATAATCTTTGGAGCGTTGATCTTGATTGTAAATGATAATGGATAGGGGAGTACCTGTACTTTTTCCTTCGAAAGTGCCAGATAAAATAGTGGCTTCATCTGCCTCCTTACGCTGAGTAGTAATCTTAGATTGCCCAGGTCGTCTTCTGCGCAATTCCTCATTCATAAAAGCTTCATTGATCTCTACTCCTGCTGGGCAGCCATCAATAATAACTCCAATGGCCTTGCCATGAGATTCTCCAAAAGTAGTAATACGAAAAATATTTCCAAAACTATTTCCAGCCACAAGCTTAATTTAAGTAGTAATAAAAAGTAGAAAAAGAGCTATTTTTAAAGAAAACACATACCTTCTCCTCTATAAGTCGGTACCTTCTTAACCACTTTCCCCTTAGATAAGAGGTGAAGATGGTTAAAGCGTTCACAAAGCTCTCCAGCCTTGCTGTGTCGTAAGAAAATAGGATCGCCTAACTTAATATTTTCAGGGCCTTTGTAGACAACAGGAGTCTGTACTTCTCCCGCCCATTCATTAGCCGTTAGTTTGGCGTCCTGAGGTAGGTATATTTGTGGGAATTTATCTTTATCAGGCGCACCTGAAGCAGTATAACCTCCCCCTAAACAAGTATAATAATTTTTCTTAGGCTTACGAACAATCTCTATCGCATAGGCAGTTGTAGGTAGATGTTTGAAATTCTGGTAATTATCAAATAAGGTTGGATTATAAAAACCTGATCCAACCGTGATTTCTGTCACCACTTCCTCCTCCCGAGTACTTTCTAAACTTCCCGTTCCTCCACCATTGACGAAGCTAAGGCCAAATCCCATTTCTTCAATCAAGTTGACCACATCTTTACGTCTTTCGACAATCTGTGGGATAGAATTTTTCTTAAGTCGTCTAATCACTTGCGACTTAACCAAAGATCCTTTCACATTATCCCCGACTCCTGCAATTTGGGCTTCATAGCCCATCAGTCCCACTAACTGAATAGAGGGATATTTTTTAACCGCTAAAAGAAATTTTTTCGCCTTCTTAACAGAGTTGATGCTAGATCTATAAACACCAAAATGAATACCAGGGAAACTCGTGGACATATCCAAGTCTAAACAAATAGGCAGGGTGACCTTAAACTCGCTGGCAATTTTATTCAAATGGAGTAGGTGTTTTTCGCTATCAGTCATTAAGATGATTTGCTTACCTGCACTTACAGCTTGAGCAACTCGCTTGATCGTATCTTCATTCCAAGAAGGATAGGCGACTAATAAGTCATCAAAGCCTTTAGCAGACAAGAAGATGGCTTCCTCAGCTGTAAAGCACATAATCCCTTGAAATTGCTTGCTTTTTTCAAAGATATAACGCATCAAGTGAACACAACGAATTGACTTAGAGGCTATTCTGATTTTTTTATTACCAGCTCTACGAAGGATATCCTTGATATTTCTATCAAATAAATCTATATCAACAAAAGCATAAGGCATTTGAATTCCTTTCAAAGCCTCTCTATAATATTGGTATGTTGGCTGCATTGCTCTAGGGGTTTTGTTGCGCTAAATTAAGCTATTTTTATCGAAATTATAGCTAAATGTAGAATTCGTTAAATAGTTGATTAGTATATTAGTTAATTAGTGCCTTAGTTCGTTGACTTAAAAGTAAAACCGCCATTTCTTTATATTAGTTTATCCTCTAGTTTAGCAATACCAATATACTAAGTTTCGGCTTAGGGATGGCAGCGGTATGTGGCGGCCATGCTGCGACTTACGGCGCTTAGTGATGC
>JAHDDN010000353.1 GCA_020629335.1 Chitinophagales bacterium
TATATTAGTAAGTACCTAAACATAAATAATCATCACTTTTGATGGCTTAATTTTGCGCTGTACTGCGTTACTTTTTTTAGTAATAGCGCTGCTATTCCGTCAAAAAAGTGCCTTGTTCAGCATAAAATTAATCTCATCAGAGAAGTGTCGATTATTTTCATTCAGGTACTTAATTCGGAATATTATCGCTTTTTATTCTTAATCTGAATCACTTCAGCTGCAATGCTTACTGCAATTTCAGTAGGCGTTTGACTTTTAATGGGGAGCCCTATGGGTGCGTGAATATGGCTTAATTCAGTTTTATTGAAGCCTTCTTTTTGTAAATCTACCCACATTTTTTTTAGCTTAGCTTTACTGCCAAGCACGCCTATATAAACAAAGCTTTTTCTAATCAATTGGCTGAGAACTAATTTGTCATCAATGTATCTATTGGTCATGATGGCCACATAGTTTTCTGGACCTTCTTCAATGTGATTCGATATGTCATTGAAATCTACTACTAATTTTTGATGGGCACTATTGTTTTGTTCAAGGGTGTTTAGATTTTCTCTATCATCAAAAACGAGCACCCGAAATCCAAGGGTGACGAATAAATCAGAAACGGCTACGCTTACATGCCCACCGCCCACAATGTATAAGGTACTGATCAAGCCTATTTGCTCTTTAAAACTCCAATCTTGAGGGGAAGTTATTTGATAGTCAAATTGAGTATTTAGTTCTTCATTTGTAAAATTAATCGAATTGGGTGTTAGGGATAAAACTCCTTTAGTGTTGTCTTGCAAAGAATACAAAATACTTTCAACCATCGGAATATGTTGAGTATTTAAGGGATGAAATACGACGGTCTGTTCTCCAGAGCAAATCATGCCTGAAGTATTTTCCTTTCGAGCTTGGTGTACTTGTTTTTTAAAAATGATTTTTAGCTCGCCATCTTGTAGCAATTGTTTGGCTTCTTCTACTAATGCAAATTCCATGACGCCTCCTCCAATAGAACCGAAAATAAAACCGTCTTCAGCGACGAGCATTTTGAATCCTTTTCTACCAGGGGAACTACCAAAGTTTTCTATTACTGTTAGTAAATAGACATTTTGTTGGGTCTGTAATTTTGATAAGAGGTGTTGATAGAGGTTCATGAGATTTTTTGTGATTGTTTAGGATAGTTTTTCAACCACCCCTAACCCCTCCTTAAATAAGGAGGGGGATTTTTTTTACGTTTTACTAGTTAAAAATGACTTCACTTAATGCATAATAGATGGCCATTAATGCGGAAAAAATGGCGCTGGCCAGAAATCGCCAATCTAGGTTTACTTTGTTTTGAATCAGATAGTTGGCTATAAAGGAAATGGGTATATTGACTAAGAATGATAAGCCCGCTATCTTCAGTAAAGATAAGTTAATTTCGCTAAAATTTCCTGAGAAAAGTTTGATAAATAATAAATGACGAGCAATCCATAATGGATTAAAATAGAGTATGGCTAATGCGGTCTTAGCAAGCGTTTTTTTAATGCCCGCTATCTCCTTAGTCTTGCGCTCAATCCATGCGAAATAGTTGGGAATTTCTAAGGCGTAAAGGGTGCCTCCCAAGATCATCATACCCAATAGTCGAGCGATAGAAAATTCTCCTAAAATTAGGGCGGCAATCAAATCTCCAGAGCAATAGATTAAGGCTCCTCTGATGATGTTGGATTTGGTGTATTGGAATTTAAGGGATTTGCTCAATTTACTATTTTTCGTACAATCCGATTAAAACCTTTTCTGGAGTAAATGGTGCATCAAACTTTAATTCATAATTTTTATTGAATGCTTTTACGGCTTGTTGAATCGCAAAATATACTCCAATTCCATACATTAGTGGAGGTTCGCCAACTGCTTTAGATTTATGAATTGCCATATCATTTCCTTCCGTTTCTACAGGTATAGTTTCTATTAATTTAGGAGTCGAAAATATGTCAGGCACTTTATAAGTCGATAAGGCATTTGATAGTAATCGCCCATCGTCATTATAGGCTATTTCTTCCATCGTCATCCAGCCGATTCCTTGTGCCAATCCGCCTTCTACTTGACCAATATCTACGCCATAATTCATGCTCTTTCCGAAATCATGTACGATTTTAACGGAGTCAATTTCATAGGTTCCTCTTACACAATCTACCGTAACTGTTGTAATGGCAGTACCATAAACGTGATAGGCAAAAGGATGACCTTTTTCTTTAGTTTTATCAAAATGAATGACAGGGGTTGCATAATGGGCATTTTCACTTAAAGCGATTCGTTGAGCCATTGCTTGAGCAACAATCGCTTCCCATTTTAAATCGGTTTTTTGGTCGTCTACAAAAACATGATCTTCTTTGAAGGAAATTTTAGATATCTCTTCTCCAGACATTTCAGCCGCTACTTTCGTCAATCTTTCCATTAAGGCCGCACAAGCCATATCTACGGCTTTCCCATTCAAGTCTGCTGTTGAACTCGCTGCTGAGGGAGAAGTATTGGCGACACGAGTAGTATTAGTTGTTTCTAACTTTACTTTCTTGGCAGATATTCCAAAGGCATTTTGGGCCACTTGTAGCATCTTGGTATTCACCCCCTGCCCCATTTCTACAGCGCCAGTACTTACGCCCACACTGCCGTCTTGATAGATGTGAACCAATGCTCTTGCATGATTCATCATCGTATTCGTAAATGAAATTCCGAAGGTAACAGGCATTAAAGAAATGCCTTTTTTGAACAGCGTATTTTTAGCATTAAAATCAAGCGTTTCTTTCTCTAATTGATCAAAGTCAAATTTTTCTTTGGCAGTAAACCAAGTATTTTGAGCTTCTACTTGAGTGGCAATTTGACCATAAGAAAACTCATCATTTTCTGCCAGTAAATTAGCTTCTTGAATTTCTCGTCTGTCAATACCCATTTTCTCCGCTGCCTTGGCAATAGCCGATTCAATCACAAACATTCCTTGGGGGCCACCAAATCCTCTAAATGCTGTATTGGGCGGCAAATTCGTCTTACAACTATACACAGCCGTTTTCACATTAGGGACAAAATAACTGTTGGTCGCGTGAAATAAGGTTCTCTCAGCTATGGCAGGCGATAAATCTGCGGCAGCGCCTGCATTTTGCAAAAACTCTGCTTCAAAGGCCATTATTTTCAAGTCCTTATTTAAGCCTATTTTAAAAAAGGAAGAATAAGGATGACGCTTGCCCGTCATACGCAAATCATCATGACGATTGAGGATGTATTTGACTGGTTTATTTAGATGTTGAACTGCCACTGCTGCCATCACCGACCAAGGCGTGGCCTGATCTTCTTTACCACCAAATCCTCCGCCTAATCTGATGACATCTATTTCAATCTTATGCATGGGCACTCCTAAAACTCTGGCTGCCGTTTTTTGCACGGCTGTTGGGCCTTGTGTCGAGGAGGTGATTTTAATATTTCCATTTTCTTGTGGAACCGCATAACAGCCTTGCGTTTCTAAATAAAGATGTTCTTGCCCATTTGAAAAAGTCTCGCCTTCCACTACATAATCACAATCTGAAAAACTGGCTGTGGTATCTCCTAATGAAAAATGACGTGCTTTATTAATAAAGCTTCCTTTAGCTTTGGCTTCTTTAGCAGTGGTAATGACAGGCAATTCCTCAATTTCGATTTCAATTAGCTGGCGGGCCTTTTTGGCAATGGCTTCTGTTTTGGCCACAATAAATGCAATAGGCTGTCCCCAAAAATGAACTTCGTCTTCGGCCCATAAAGGTTCATCAGGAATAATACCACCGATTTGATTTTCACCCAAAATATCTTTGTGTGTAAATATCTTCACGACCCCTTTTAATTGCTCCGCCTTCGTATAATCAACCGCTTTAATTTTTCCGTGTGCTTTGGGAGAATCAAATACGACTCCATACAAAGTATCTTGCCTCGTAATCAAATCATCTACAAATAATGATTCGCCACGAACATGCGTAAAACTGTCAATATTTTTCATCGTCTTAACACCTTCCGTATTTTTCGTCCTTTGACTCATGATGTCAGTTTTTGAAGTTCAACTTTAGTTGGAAATAACTCAATGAAATGAGCGAAGAATAATTGTTGGCCTAATAAGCGTTTATAATCTGCCGATCCTCTTACATCGCTAATTGGGGCAATTTCAGCTTGTAAAATAGTAGCCGCTTCTTTGATCGTTGCTGAATCAATTTTTTTGCCTATTAAAAATTCACTTGTTTTGAATAAATATTTCGGAATGGGTGCCACTCCTCCCATAGATAAATGGGCCGCATGTACTACACCCTCTTTCAAACTGATTTTTGCCGCTGAATTGACACTCGCAATATCTAAATGCGTACGCTTACTTACCTTTTCAAAGTTATAAACGCCTCCGTCTTTTAGTGTATCAAAAGAAATGCTTTTCAAAATTTCTCCTTCTCTTAAATCATAGGTTTTATAGCCTTGGTAAAATTCATTGAAAGCTATTTGTCTTTCAGAATTCGTTTTTGTTTGGATTCTTATAGTTGAATTGAGTGCCAAAAAGAAAATGGTCATATCTCCAATAGGAGAAGCATTAACAAAGTTTCCTCCCAAGGTGCCCATATTCCGTATTGGTTCAGAAGAAACCAATTTTAGAAATGATTTTAATTCGGGAAAGTGATGATTCATTTTTTCATCTTCTAAAAGCTCTGTTACTGTTGTATTGACGCCTATGGTGCAAGTCGAATCCGTCCATTCAATCCCTTTTAATGCCGTGTTATCAGCAATCAAATGCACCTCATCTTCTGCCAGTTGATCGGCATTATGAACATATAAATCTGTTCCACTGGCTACTATTTTTCCTTTACTAGCAATAGTTGTTATATCCAGCCCTTTTAATTTTTCTGGAATGGACTCAAAATAATCAGGAATAAATCCCTCTTTGATCAGCCATGCGATAGAATCATTGGCATTTTTTCCTTCTAACTTCTTTTCAATATCTAAACCCGCTTTTTCAATAGATTTATAACCCGTACATCTGCAAATATTTCCACTAATCGCATCATTACAAGAACCCAAAGTCCCTTCCTTTTTTTCGATGGCATAGCCAGTCATAGCAACCACAAATCCTGGTGTACAAAATCCACATTGAGTAGCATATCGATCAGCCATCGCTTGCTGCACTGTATTCAGCGTCGTTGGCAAATTAATTCCTTCGACTGTCACAATATGTTTTCCATTGGCATTTCCAAGGGGTGAGATACAAGAGGTAATGCTTTGATAAGAGATTTTGTCCTTATTTAGTGTTCCAACTAAAACCGTACAAGCCCCACAATCTCCTTCTCTACAACCAATTTTGGTTCCTTTTAATTGTTGGTACTCCCGAATGAAATCCAGCAGCGTTATTCCTGCATTAGCTGTGGTCTCAATAATCTCATTATTTAAAATAAATTGAATCATAATATTACCCTATTCTCTACTTTTTTAGGGCCACAAGATAGGAATTAATTTTCTTTTAAGTAAGACGGGTATTCAAACAATCTTTTTTCAAAAAAAGCGCATAAGCTATTTTTTCCTATGGTAATTTATTATTTGGCGCATACCATGCGCTCGTAAAACAAAGCACAAAGCAAAAAAAAATCATTATTCATAATTCATAGTTCATCATTCGCCGAAGGCGCACGGTCGGGCTATCCGTTCTTATGTGGCTATTCGGCTCCTATTCCGCTAAGCGCTGCTTGTCTGCCCTGCGGGCCAGCCATCGCATCACTAAGCTCCATTAGTCGCCTCTTAACGCCACATACCACTGCTATCCCTATGCAGTTTTGGGTAGTTGGTATTGGGTAGTGAGCAGCAATTCTCAATTTGGACAAAAAGGTTCAAAAGTTTACTTTAGAGGATGAAAA
>JAHDDN010000354.1 GCA_020629335.1 Chitinophagales bacterium
TCACAGAAATCACGATGAATAAATTAGCTATATTTTTTATAAGTGCCTGTTTATTAGCCCTAACGGCCTTCACTCCGCATCCAGAAGCGGGCATTAAGATCGGTTTACTCAAATACAAAGGGGGCGGCGACTGGTACTCTAATCCCACTGCATTGCCGAATCTCATTAAGTTTGTCAACAAAGAGCTCAACATGAACATCGCCAGTGAGCATGTAGAAGTAGAAGTCGGCAGCGCAGAATTATTCAATTTGCCCTTTGTCCACATGACAGGCCACGGTAATGTCGTTTTTTCAGACGATGATGCCGAAAACCTTCGTAATTACCTCATGGCAGGCGGATTTCTTCATATTGATGATAATTACGGTATGGATCGCTTCGTGCGTCCAGCCATGAAAAAAGTTTTCCCAGAATTAGAGTTTGTAGAGCTCCCATTTTCACATCCCATTTACCACCAAGAATACGACTTTGAAAAAGGTCCACCAAAAATTCACGAACACGATCAAAAACCAGCCCAAGGCTTCGGCTTAATTTTCCAAGGTCGCTTAGTTTGCTACTATACCGTAGAGTCTGATATCGGAGATGGCTGGGAAGATCCCGCAGTTCACAATGATCCACCCAACATTAGAGCCAAAGCCCTTAAAATGGGGGCTAACATTTTATCCTTCGTTTTTGAGCAATAAATTGATAATATAAATTATTAGGGCGCGCCGGCTTATTTTTTGCCATCATTTGTAGGGGCGCTACCTATGTGTGCGCCCGATGATGGCAAAAAATAAGCCGTCGGGCTGTCCGTTCTTATGTGGCTGTTCGGCAGCTACTACGCTAAGGTCTGCTTGTCTGCTAAAGCCAGCCTTCGCATACCTAAGCTTCGTAAGCTCCCTCTCGACGCCACATACCACTCCCATCCCTCGCGCAAGTGATTAGTGTATATTAGTCAATTAGTTTACGCTGCTCTTCAATGCTCTTTTCTCATTTCTGCTAGTGCAAATTTCTTATAGCGCAAGTGTTTTTCATTGGTGTCTGTTGAGTGTTGGTTTAATCCTCAAAAGTAGGGTTTATCCACCCCCGCCAGCGGGGGCAGTTATTATCCCCCGCTGGCGGGGGTGCCCGAAGGGCGGGGGTGGACAAACCCTAAACCCGATTATAGAACAAAACTATCTCATTTACCCAAATCACCTTCTCCTTGATTTACGAGCCTCACGAGGCCCACAATTAGCATTCTTCAGAATCCAATCTTCTATACTCATTTGCACCTTATTGATATGATCTAAAACATCCAAAGCATCATAACGTAGCGTAGTAAATCCAAGTGCTTTTAATGCTGCATCTCGTTCTTTATCTTTAATGATCGCCTCTTCATTATGATGGGTGATACCATCAACTTCAATCACTAATTTCAGTGGTAAGCATACAAAATCTGCAATATAATTAGCTATAGGTCTTTGCCTTCTAAACTGATAACCTAACATTTGGTTTTTACTCAAAACATACTTCCATAAAGAAGCTTCTGATTTTGTCATATTATGACGATTAGTATTGGCAAAGTTTTTTAGCTTTTTATTGTAGAAGTTGTTTTCCATGATTGTCTATTTTTGCTTAATCATTTGAGTGGTGGCAAATTTAGGGAAGTAAATATAATTAATTATTATTTCATACTGTTGTTTTTAATCTTCAAGAGTTGGGTATTTCCACCCCCGCCCTTCGGGCATCCCCGCCAGCGGGGGACAATTATTCCTCCTTGGCAAAGATGCCCGAAGGCGGGAGAGAATATATCCCCCGCTGGCGGGGGTGCCGAAGGCGGGGGTGGAAAAAAAACGCCCTTCATAAAATCGATAAACCAACAGACTAAGCGACCAAACCCGCGTGAGGGATGGTAGCGGTACTCAGCGTGATGAAGCAGCTTATGGCGCTTAGTGATGCGCAGGCTCCAATAAGAGACAAGCAGCACTTAGCAGAATAGCTGCTGAATAGCGGAGTGAGAGCGGACAGCCCGACCCTTCTTAATTTTTTCATGCGAGGGCGCACACATAGATGCGCCCCTACTGGCGCATGAAAAAATTAAGAAGGGGCACGCCCAAATCATACTCTTAGTTTTGTATATCGTGTTAAAATGGGATATATTTGTTATGAAATCAGCAGCTATTTGTCCCCATCATGCATGGCTGTAATGATATTTTATAATCCTATCTAATTTTTAACCAAAATGAAAAATTTACTTTTACTCTTAACGGTCATTTTTTTGACCCAATTTGCCTATGCGCAAGAATCTCCTTACCCTTGTTTTGATATGTTGCCAAGAGCTAATGAAACGGCGGACATGGTACAAGAAGGCGATACTATATGGACGGTGGTAGATAATGGATTGGCTTTAATTAATCGATTTGATAATTCTGTCATTGATATTATAACGCCTGAAAATTCTCCTTTACCTAATTATGATGTGACCACTTTAGCCATAGATCAAGATGGCTATAAATGGATTGGTTATGCTGGTGGATATGATGTTAATTCGAGTGGACTGGCGAAGTTTAAAGGAGATGAATGGATATTCTATGATTTAGAGGACTCTCCAATAGTCAATGTCGGAACAAGCCCTTCCAGTAAAAGAGTCTACCATCTTTTTATCGATCAAGATAATGTGGCTTGGATGGCTGCTTCAGGTCCAGGCTTATTCAAATTTGATGGCGAAACTTGGACTCATTATACTACTGCTAATTCAGCATTAGAATCGGATGCGATTAATGTGATCAGACAAGATTATGAGGGCAATATGTGGATCGGTCAAGGGGCATTGTATGGAACGGGGGCTTACTTAGTGAAGATTGATACAGATGGAAATTGGACGGTTTATGATAGTACTTTACTAGCAGAAATGCCACAGAAAGGTATCACTGATATTGCTATCAGAACGAATAATGAAATTTGGATGACTACGAATGCAGGTGTTGGAAAGTTGGATGGAGGAAATTGGACAGTATATACTGATTTGCCTACGACTTATTCTTTTGATATTGATGTGGATGCGGAAGACAATATTTATATTGGTCATGCACAAGGCTATTTGAGTAAAGTGATTGGCGAAACTTGGGAAACTTATGAATCCCCTTCCATTACAACACCTAATGCTCGTACTTTAGATATATTAGCAGATAGTGAAGGAAAAGTTTGGTATTCTGCTTGGGCAGAAAGTGGTTTATATACTTTTGATACAAATAATCAATGGGCAGAAGTAACGCCTCTTCAATCAGGTTTAGAGTCTACTAATTTTTTTTCTATGTATCATCATAATGGCGTTTATTGGTTTGGTAGCTTTTATAATACTTTAGCCTCCTGGGATGGTACTAATTGGAAATATTATGATCAAAATTTTAGCAGTTTAGGAAAATCTATAGAAGCGATTGGAGCATTAAATGGCAATTTGATTTTCGTAGGAGAATATAATTCTTCGGGGGCTCTTTTTTCAGTAAATGAAAATACAGGGGAATTAACGGAATTGTTTGTCTTCCAAAGTTTAGGTTGGGATTATGATGTACCCGAATTAATAAGTATTAACGAAATGATTGTTCATGAAAATACTGCTTGGGTGGCTTCTAATGGTGGGCTGATTCGATATGATGGCGAAGGTACTGTTTATGCAACAGAAACCCTTCCTTCTTTCTATGTGAATGATGTAGATGTAGACGAAAATGGGGTGATTTGGGCAGCGACCAATGAAGGTATTGGCAAATATGATGGAACTGATTGGGTGATAGAAGATACGACTAATTCTAACCTTCCTAATAATAACATCAAAGAATTAGAGATCGTAGATGGAGCAAAGTGGATAGTAACAGGCGGTGATAACAAACTCTATAAATTAGTGGAGGATGAATGGGTGCAAGTAGCTTATGATTTTGAAGAAAATACTATACTCGATTTTGAAGCATGGAGTGAAAATGAAGTTTGGATTAGTTACTATCATGGTGTTGCCTTTTTGAAAAATGAGGTGTGGGAAGAATTTCCATATTCAAGCTTTAGAAATTTCTATGCAGATCATGAAAACGAAAAAATGTGGCTGCTTTATAGAGCGCCTTTCTCATATGATTATTCTGATGCTTGTGTGGCGGTAGATTCCTCTACCAATGTCACTTTCGTCAAGCCAAACTTAAAGCCAAGTATTTATCCGAATCCGACGGAAGGATCGCTTAATATTCAGCTTCCTATTGCTGAAAGGGGAGAAGTCTTTATTTATGATCTTTTCGGTCGCTTGATCATTAGAGAAAACATTCAAGGAACTCAAACTATAAATGTCACTTCTTTAAAAACAGGCAGCTATATTTGTGAAATCAAAATGGCTGATGGTCAACTTTACACGGATAAGTTAGTGATTGGTTTTTAAGCAAAATTAAAATGTTTTTTTAGGGCCGGAATCTTTGGTTGCGGCTTTTTTTATTAATTTTTAGGGCGCATCCCTTTCTTATTTTTTCATCGGACAGTAGGGGCGTACCTATGTGTGCGCCCTCCGATGAAAAAATAAGAAAGGGTCGGGCTGTCCGTTCTTATGTAGCTATGCTGCTCCTATTTCGCTAAGGCATACTTGTCTGCCTTTCAGGCCAGCCTACGTCTGCCTAAGCTCCATAAGTCGCATCATGTACGCTACATACCACTACCATCCCTCGCGCAAGTAATTTCTTTCTTAACATTTCTTAGCGATTAGTTTAGCAACGCTTTTTATTTATTCGCCGTATTATAGTTGATTTATTTAACCCGTATTAAAATTGAAAAAAAATGAAGAAAGTAATTTTATTAATGCTTCTAATCGCATCCGTTTGTCAACTCCAAGCCCAAGAAACCAACATTAAAAAAAGAAGTTGGGTGATAGGAGGAAGCGCTTCTTTTCATACTAAAGGATTATTTGAAAATCCGACTAATGGTTATATGCGAAGTATTGTTAACTTTAATCCTTATGTTGGAAAAGAACTGAACGAACACTGGATGATAGGAGCTGATTTTTTATTTGCCAATAGCCTACAAATAAGAGATAATAGCCAAAGTATAGATAGTCAATCAAGTAGGCATTTAGGGGGAGGCATATTTGCTCGATATACGGTTAATCCTTCTAATAAATTGAATTTATTTGTCCAACCTTATGCTAATTATACCAATCGAACTCAAACTAGTAATAATGCGAACTCTTCCATACCAATCAATATTTTTGAAACAGGTGTGAAACTAGGTCTCTTATATAATATCAATGAGCGATTTAGGCTCAAAATGGATATTGGAGGGACTCATTTTCGCCGTGTCAGCCCAACTAATTCAATATCTTATGTCAATGAAATTAATACCAATTTAGGTTTGTCAAATATCGGTTTTGGAATAGAAGTGAAATTCTGATATGTCTTTTTATTGGTCGTAGTCTCTAATCTACGACCAATAATATTTTACACACGATCAAGCCCAATAATCGCAAACAAACTCACGATACCAATAAAACGTAATATCGAAGAAAGTAGATAGGACTTAATATAACTCTCTGGAAAATTATTGTTTTTTAGCTTATTATAAGCATAGACTGTTGACAGTGCAATGAATGAAATGACGGCAATCACATAGATGATATAAGTTAGATAAGTATCTAATAGCTGCTGTCTAAGAGTGATAAAAAACAAGCCAATAATAGCAATCAAGACCACTAAACTGTAAATGTTAAACTTAGAGAATAGTCTAAATAATTCGGTCTTTTTATTATCCGCTAATTGATTAAATGCTCTAAAATTAATGATACGAGAAACAAATAACAGTATCAAAAAAAGCATAAAGCCGATCATCATATTGTCCATAAATAGGTATTGATATAGAA
>JAHDDN010000355.1 GCA_020629335.1 Chitinophagales bacterium
TAAGGAATAAATAACGCAGTAGATTCTTAAAAAGACAAAACTTGGGCTATCAAGGCCGCATTCACCCTACTTTCCATCTTCTACCAAAGGCAAGAAGCTCTCACTAGTTGCCTCTTCCATTGCTCGCTCATAACCCGCAGGATAAGGCGCACTCAACAAACTATTCTTTGGAATATAAGGATAAATCTCCGTGTAAGGCTGCACCAAATTATTCACAATTCGTCTATTCACATGAGAACGATTGATCTTTTGATGATCTCTAATTCCTGCAGCCGCTAATAGCTCCACAAAACTCTCAATCGTTTCGTGATGGTAATTCGCTACCCGCTGTTTTTTATCACTAACTACTAAGCCATTCATCCTTTCAGGATCATGAGTCGTAATACCAGTAGGACAAGTATTTTGATTGCACTCCAATGCTTGTATACAGCCCAAGGCAATCATCATACCTCTCGCACTATAGCAAATATCTGCCCCTAAAGCCAGCGTACGGAAAATATGAAAAGCCGTAAAAATCTTCCCCGCCGCTAATATTTTAATATCCTTGCGCAAACCAAAACCAACCAAAGCATTATGCGCAAATGCTAATCCCTCCTTCAATGGTGTTCCTACTGAATTAGAAAACTCCAAAGGAGCCGCTCCTGTTCCTCCTTCTCCTCCATCCACACTAATAAAATCAGGTTTTATTCCCGTCTCAATCATGGCCTTACAAATCGCCAAAAACTCGCTCTTACGGCCCATACAAAGCTTGAAGCCTACGGGCCTGCCTCCTGATAAATCACGTAACTGCTTGATGAACTTAATCAAACCTATAGGCGTATTAAAAGCCTTGTGATAAGGAGGTGATAAAACATCAGTCCCTGCTTCTACAGTACGGATTTTAGCAATCTCTTCGGTATTTTTAGAGGCGGGTAGTATTCCACCATGTCCTGGCTTTGCCCCCTGTGATAATTTCAATTCGATCATCTTCACTGATGGAGACGAAACTGTTTTTTGATAGAGTTCGGGAGAGAAATTACCATCCTTTGCTCGACAGCCAAAATAGCCTGTTCCTATTTGATAGATGAGATCGCCTTCGTATTTTAAGTGATAAGGACTTACACCGCCTTCTCCCGTATTATGAGCAAAACTTGCAATCTTAGCTCCACCATTCAAGGCCATCACTGCATTCTTACTCAAGGAACCATAACTCATAGCAGAAATATTAAACAAACTGCAAGCATAAGGCTGCTTGCAATCTGGCCCACCGACCATTACTCTCGGATTAGGATCTAATTCATGGTGATCTAAAGCACCGATAGAATGACTCATCCATTCATAACCTTCTGCATAAACATCTAACTTAGTCCCAAATGGAGTAGTATCTAACTCCTTCTTAGCTCGCTGATAAATAATCGTCCTAAACATACGATTCAATGGTGTTCCATCTACTTCAGACTCAATAAAGTATTGATAGAGCTTAGGACGCAAATCTTCTGCCCAATAACGACCATGACCAAGTATTGGAAAATTACGAGTAATAGTATGCTTCGACTGAAACATATCATATATCCCCCACAAGATCAGTGGGCCTGCAATCACAAATGCCCACAAAAAAGGAGGCCAAAAGAAAGACACTCCCAATATGATGACAATAGTAAGAATCGCAAATATTATAAATTCATTCCGCATGTTTATTGGCTTTAGTCTTGTTATTTAATTGCTTTGAACTGATATGCCTCTTTAGTATAGTGTTCCAATAAGCGAGGCAATACATATTGCAGCTTTTCAAAGCTTGGCTGATAATCATGGAAAACAATAATAGAGCCATCTTCTGTGTGCTTCAATACATTCTCTAAGCATTGTTCCTCACTAATGTTAGCATCAAAATCCCCACTTAAGACATCCCAAAAAATAATTTGGTAGCTTTTTCGCAAAGCACGATACTGCCCCCACTTCAGTCGACCATAAGGCGGACGGAATAGGTCAGAATCCACATAATGTCCTGCGTTTTCCACATCCCTTATATAATTAGGTGTATAAGTCTTCCATCCATTAAAATGAGAATAGGAATGATTTCCGATAGCATGGCCTGCTGTTTGTATCTTTTGGTATATATCAGTATACAAACTAACTTTATGCCCAATACAGAAAAATGTAGCCTTTGCTTGGTAAGTTCCTAGCAAATCTAATACCCATTCTGTTACTTCAGGAGTAGGCCCATCATCAAAGGTGAGATAAATAGCTCGTTCTCCTTTAGGATAAGTACAACGTACATCTGCAAAGTATTTTTTAATAAAAGCAGGTGTTTTTATTGGGTACATATAAAATTTTAAATGAGTTCATAGCTTTATTTAGCAATTATAGGAACCTTAGAGCAGCCCTGTAAGGTTAAATAAAATTACTAAAAAAATCAATTTCGTGATTTTCCATCACAAAACCTTATTTTTGCGGCAGAATATAAATATAAACATCCATGAATCAGAAAGTTAGAACGCGCTATGCGCCAAGTCCTACAGGAATGCAACATATTGGAGGAGTACGTACCGCCTTATTTTGCTATCTTTTTACTAAGCATCATAATGGTGATTTCATCCTACGTATTGAGGATACCGACCAAAGCCGCTTTGTGGAAGGTGCGGAGCAATATATTATTGACACCCTCGAATGGTTGGACATGGAATGTGCTGAAGGCGTTCATGTGGGCGGGGATGCGGGCCCTTATCGCCAATCAGAGCGTAAACCGCTATATAAAAAATATGCACAGCAGTTGTTAGATAGCGGTCATGCCTATATGGCCTTTGATACCGCAGAGGAATTAGCGGCTATCAGAAAGAAGTATGAAGCAGATAAAACGAATTTTAAATATGGTGCAGAAACTCGCCTAATGATGAAAAATTCACTGACCTTATCTGAAGAGGAAGTAAAAAGCCGATTAGAAGCTGGCGATCCTTATGTTATTCGGATCAAAGTACCTCAAGATCGAAAAATCAAGGTTCACGATGTCATCAGAGGAGAAATAGAATTTCATAGTGATGAGGTAGATGACAAAGTATTGATGAAAGCGGATGGAATGCCAACTTATCACTTAGCGGTAGTAGTGGATGACTATTCTATGAAAATATCTCATGTATTTCGTGGAGTAGAATGGTTGCCATCTTTCCCTATTCATGGATTGCTCTATGAATTTTTAGGTTTGCAAGATTCTATGCCGAAGTTTGTGCATACTCCTTTAATTATGAAACCGAATGGCAAAGGTAAACTGAGCAAACGTGATGGCGATTTAGGGGGCTTCCCCGTATTCCCACTTGCTTGGGAAGGACAGAATGGTTTTAGAGAAATGGGCTTCTTCCCAGATGCCTTTAAAAATATCTTAGCCTTCTTGGGTTGGAACCCAGGTACAGAGCAGGAAATCTTTACGGAAGATGAGTTAGCAGCAGCATTTGATTTGTCAAGAATCAGTAAAGCAGGGGCAAAATTTGATTTTGAAAAAGCAAAGTGGTTCAATCAGCAATACTTAAGAGCTAAAACTAATGAAGAATTGGCCGAGCACGTACTAAAATACGCTCCTGAAGAAGTCAGCTATGACGAAAGCCAAATTCCTTATTTATGTGGATTACTCAAGGAAAGAATGACTTATCCACAAGATTTTTGGTCGGCTGGTGCTTATTTCTTCAATAAACCGAGCGAATTTGACGCAAAAACGGTTAAAAAGAAGTGGAATGATGATTCTATCGCTTATTTTACAGAAATAAAGCAACAATTGAGCGACTTATCCACATTTGATGTTGATAATGTTGAAAAGACGGTCAAAGATTATATCGCTGCCAAAGAATTGAAGTTTGGTGATATTCTGCTGCCTTTCCGCTTGATGCTTTCGGGTGTAAAGGGTGGTCCTAGTGTTTTTGAAATTGCCGCTTTCTTAGGCAAAGAGGAAACTTTGGCCAGAATGGAATTGGCGGAAGCGAAGTTTGCGGAAATGAACGCAGTCTAGCGATGAGCGCATAGCGATGAGCAATAATGCTATGCGCTCATCACTCATCGCTAGTTTCGGCTTAGGGATGGTAGCGGTATGTGGCGGCCATGATGCGACTTACGGCGCTTAGTGATGCGATGGCTGGCCCGCAGGGCAGACAAGCAGCACTTAGCAAAGTAGGAGCAGCATAGCCACATAAGAGCGGACAGCCCGACCGAGCCACTTGTTGATTGATTGATTTTTGATTTATTGATTGAATTTTGATAGACGGGAACAATCGAAAAATACGAAGCGAGGGAAGCCCCAAATAAACATTGAAATTTGTAGGGGCGCACCTATGTGTGCGCCCTCTCTGACAGGCATGTCAAACCAATAGCCAAAAAAATAAATGGGGAAGCCCCAAAGAAAAAATTATTTTATCATTTTAATTATAAGAAGATGCCAAAGAAAAAATCAAAAAAAGGGAAACCGCAGGTGAATGAGGAATTAGAGGGATTTGAAATCAAAATTAATGAGTTTGGTTCGATTGAGAGTAATTTGAATCCTGAAGAACTCAATCAATTTTTGAATAAGCATGTGGATGATAAGAAATTGAGGGGACGAGATGAAAATTTATTACCCATTGATGATAAGGAGGAAGAAGAGGAAACGCTTTTTTCGGATGAAGAAGAATAAACTATGAAAAGACCAATTAGATTTTTAATGGCGAAGGTTGGCTTGGATGGACATGATAGAGGAGCTAAGGTTATTGCTGCTGCTATGCGTGATGCCGGTATGGAGGTGATTTATACAGGCCTTAGACAGACGCCTCAAATGGTGGTGAATGCAGCTTTGCAAGAGGATGTAGATGCTATTGGTGTGAGTATTTTATCAGGTGCTCACATGACGGTATTTCCAAAAATCAAAAAGCTCATGGAGGAGAATGAAATGAATGATGTGCTGCTTACGGGTGGGGGCATTATTCCTGAGGAAGATATGAAGACGCTTCAAGGAATAGGCGTTGGACAGCTCTTCCCGCCTGGTACTAAGATGAGTGATATAGCTGATTATATTACTGAATGGGTAAAAGAAAACAGATCATTTTAGCAATGATTAATAAATTTAAACAATGACTTACGAAACTATATTAGTGGAAGTGGCAGATAGTATCTGCACGATAACGATTAATCGACCTAAAAAATTGAATGCACTGAATCATCAGGTATTGCAAGAAATTAAGAAAGCAGTAGAATGGGCTAATGCCAATGAGGAAGTAAAGGGTATTATACTGACGGGTTCTGGAGAGAAAGCTTTTGCGGCTGGTGCTGATATTGCTGAGTTCTCTGCCTTTAGTATGGAAGAGGGTAAAAAACTATCTATGGATGGTTATCATGTAATGAATAGCTTGGAGCAATCTGCTAAGGTAGTGATAGCAGCGGTAAATGGCTTTTCTCTGGGTGGTGGATGTGAATTGGCGATGGCTTGTCATATCTTAATTGCTTCTGAAAATGCACAGTTTGGGCAGCCTGAAGTGAAGTTAGGATTGATACCTGGTTATGGTGGTACGCAAAGATTAGTTCAGCGTATTGGCAAATCCAAGGCATTAGAATTATTGATGACGGGTGATATGCTCAATGCGGAAGATGCGCTAAAATTGGGCTTGGTGAATTATGTTTTACCTCAAGAGGAATTATTAGGCAAAGCGGCTGAGCTAATTAAGAAGATTAGTAAAAGAGGACCTGTGGCGGTTGCTAAAGTAATTGAAGCAGTAAATGCATTCTATCAGGATGGAGAGGATGGATTGACAAAAGAAATACAGCTATTTGGGGAATGCTTTGATACCGAAGATTTCACAGAAGGTACGACTGCATTCTTAGAAAAAAGAAAAGCTAACTTTAAAGGTAA
>JAHDDN010000356.1 GCA_020629335.1 Chitinophagales bacterium
AGTAGCTACTGAACAGCCGCATAAGAACGGACAGCCCGACTGCTGCGCCTTTTAATGACAAATTAAAAATTACGAATTACGAATTGATTTGGTTTGTGCTGCGCACTTGCCTTTGCTGGCGCAGTAGTAAGCCCCTAATTAGTGATTTTAAAATAAAAAAGCCATAGAATCGACTCTATGGCTTTTTTGTTTTTCTATCCTTTATTGGATTATTTCATCAAGGTAAATTTGTTGCTGTAGGCATGTTGATTCACTACTATTCGGTAGACGTAGTGCCCTCTCATTAGACGATTGGGTCTAAATGGGATTTGATGACGACCTGATGCTTGAGGGCCGTCGTGAAGTGTCGTGATGAATCGGCCTAATAAACTGTAGATTTCTACTTTTACATTAGCGGATTGAGGCAATTGATAATCTATCATAATGCTACCATCTTTATTGTAAAGTGCTTGATGAGTTAAAGGATGTTGTGAAGAAAAGTTACTATAAGTCCCTGTACTTACTCCACAAGCCACGACCAAATCATCTAAGCGATCATGGCTTTGTCCCATTACGGCATCAACTGTTTCGGGATCTATGCATAGCCAGTTTTCTAAAACGGTTGCATAGATATTTCGGAAGTCGGTATCAAATTGGAGATTCCCTTCTTCGTCAGGATTGTTTAAATCAGGCACTTCACCAATGAAATTGGAATCACTATTTGCTAATTCTCCGCCAAAAAAGAAGAGCGGAGCAGAGGCACCATGATCTGTTCCCAAAGAGCCATTTTCCTCGATTCGACGGCCAAATTCAGAGACGGTCATAGTAAGTACATTTTGCGATTGATCGCCTGCGGCTAAATCTATGTAGAAGGCATTGACTGCTTCAGCTACGGCCTCCATTAAGCTTGGGTGATATTCTGCTTGTCCTTCGTGTGTATCAAAGCCTCCTAATTCTACCATATAAATTTTTGTCCCTAAATTTCCTTTTATTAAGCGAGCAACGATGCTCAATTGAGTGCCCAATCGTTGTAAATCATTATTGGCTAAATTAGGGAAGTAATTGGCATTAGTGGTAGATGCATCATATGCGTCTTTGATAGTTTCAGCATAAATGAAGGTGGTGTTTGCGATAGATCGAGCAAAAGCTAATTGCTCCCCAAAGTAACAATCGGGTACGTCTAATACATCATGGAGTGCTCCATTTTCAATGATAGCTTCTAATATGTCAGTATTATTTATGGTAAGACCCATTTCAGCGGCGCTTCCCTTGAACATTAGATTGCTGGCATTCCCAATTTGAATGGCAGGTGGAATACTTGGCGGATTCACTAAAAAATCTGGATATTCATTTTCAAAGAAACGTCCTAACCAGCCAGTGAGTTGTCCTTCTTCAGCACTTGCCCAAATATCAGAGGACGTGAAGTGAGACAAGTTTTGATTTGGATAACCTACGCTATGTAGGACTTTCATATTGCCATCATTCCAAAGATCATTTAATCCTGACATGAAATTTGGCATCCCAATTTCATCACTTAAATTGATGATTTCGTTAGTAGGGATAGCAAGTGTTGGCCTTTGGCTTTGATAGTTGTCGTAGTCATATAAAGGGACGATGGTATTTAGCCCATCATTGCCTCCTTTTAGTCTTAAAATGACTAAGACTCTATCCGTTTCAGAGCCTGCTAAAGCCGCTTGTAATGGAGAGGCACCGATAGCAGAGATAGGCATTTTGCCTAATACCATACTCATACCAGCGCCGACACCAAGCGTGCTTAAAAAACTTCTACGACTCCAACTTTTATGGTCATTTTGGTGAGCTTGTTGATCAGATAAATCGCTCCCTTTTCTTTTATGATTACACATGATATTTTGTTTTTTAGATTGATTAGATCATTTAGATCATGGCGAAATCAGGTTGTCTGATTATATGAACCATTAAGGCAGCTACTTGATAATAGGCAAACTCCCAATCCAAATTCCAAAGCCCACTGTCATAATAGTTTTGTGGTACATCTCCTTTAAAAACATTCGTAGCCGTTTCATAAGCCTCGGCAGATTGAAAACCACCTGAAATTATATGATCTACGATGGTTACAGTAATCTCATTTGGATCATTAGAGTTATCACAAAGCGACTTAATCATCTGCATAAACGCTTCCGTTTGATTCTCGGCTACATAGTAAATAATCCAAACACTGGTTTGCCAACGTTGGGCTAATGTATTACTGTTTAACCAATTCCTATTGCCAGGCCAGCCTGCTACATCAACTGGACTAAAGACATATTGTCCCATATCAGTGGCCGCCCATAAAAAACTATTTTTCCAAGTAAACTGAACGAGATTGCCATCTTCATCTTCTTCCTCGAAAGTAATGCCATCGAAATCTAATCCCAATTCGTTAGAGAAGCTGATTAAGGCGTCAATAGGACTTTTAATGATAGTACCAATATTATAGGCATCGAAGAAATGTTCGCTCTTGAAAAGCTGTCGGAGCACAGGTTCTAACTCAAAGTTGTTTTCTTTGAAAGTAGTAGCTAAGCCGCTGACAATATCTTCATCTTGATTTGGATGGACAAAAAACTCGTATAATTTGCCACAAATAAATTGAGCAATTTCATCGGTTCTTTGTTCAAATAGAAGATCAATGACATCATCATAGCCCCAATTACCTGTTTGTCCGAAGATGGTTTTTTCATTCTCATCATGTAGCGCACTTACAAAATAATGATTGTATTCTAAATAAGTCTGAACGACATATCCAGTGAGTGCTCGTGAAGTTTCCACTATATCTTCTTGTGTATAGCCATTACCTTCCCCCAATGTGAAAAGCTCATACAACTCACGTGCATAATTCTCATTAGGACTTTCTTTGGTGTTTTCTGAGCCACTGAGATAGATCAACATGGCAGGATTGACGCCTATATGATTCACAAAGGTTTTGAAATTGCCAAAAGCATTTTCCATCAAACATTTGTGGTAATCATAAAGCATAGAACTTAACTCATAGACTTCAAATTGAGTCACGAAATGATTACTCCAAAAGAGGACCATTTTTTCTCTAAATGATTGTTGAGGCATTTCGCCAAACCAAGAAGTCATCCAATTTATAGCAGCATCAAAATTACTCCCTACTCCCTCATTATCAAAATCCATCCAAGAGTAATTACTCCAATAGGGTTCTTCCCAAAGTGGAGCAGCTATGGCTTGGTCAATGATTTGATCTACCAAGTCAGCTGGTTCCATGCTTAAAGCATCATTAATTTGCTCTAAGCTGGCACCAAAACCCATTCGTCTGTATAAGTGTTGAACCCGCTGCTTATTCCAGGGTTGGGAAGAAGAAGGTGAGTAGACGGCTAAAGTACCTTCAGCGCAATTAACTGGCATAATTCGCATGTTTTGTTGAGTTAATGATCGTACTAATAAAGACAAAATCAATTATTAGCTACTTACTTTTAACTCAAAAATAAGCATTTTTCGTATGATGTGCATAATTTTTTACCTTTATTGTTTAGATTAGCATTATTACGACTACTACTACAGAGCTTAATAAATTTATTATGAAGATATTCCTTAGTGTTTTTTTATTGATGTGTTATATGAATGGCGTATATGGTCAAGTAGACCATTGGGAGACGGTCATCTATGCTGAAAATAGCTGGCAATATCAATTAGGAAATGCTAGTATCCCCGATGATTGGAATATGCTTGAGTTTGATGATAGTAATTGGGAAAGTGGTATTGGCGGTATTGGTTATGGAGATGGAGATGACAATACAGTTATTTTAGCAACAGCTTCTCTTTTTATGCGCAGAAATTTTGATATTGTAGAGACAGATCAAATAGTACAATCGGTGCTACATGCTGACTACGATGATTCATTTGTTGCTTATATAAATGGTGTTGAAGTTGCGAGAGCCAATATATTGGGAGAAAATCCCGCTTATAATCAATGGCCAGACTTTGAACATGAAGCGAATGTGTACCAAGGAGGATTGCCAGATACATTTCTCTTAGATGAAAACGCAATTAGCGATTTATTAGAAGAAGGGGATAATGTTTTAGCTATTCAAGTTCATAATGCTTTTGGCCCTAATAGTTCAGATATGACAGCGGCCTTTTATCTTTCCTTAGGTATTAATGATGCCACTAATAATTATGGTCCAACTCCTTCTTGGTTTGATGAAACTTTTTTTAGTAGCAATTTGCCAATCGTAAAAATTAATTCTTTTGGAGAATACATTCCTGACGAACCAGCTATTGATGGGGAAATGGGAATTATCTGGAATGGTGATAATATTCCTAATAGTGTTTTAGATGAGCCTAATGAATTTTTTGGACCTATCAGTATTGAAAGAAGAGGGCAAAGCTCTTTAGATTTATTTCCCAAAAATAGTTTTAAGATAGAGAGTAAAGATGAAGCAGGGGAAGATACAGATGTTAGTTTTCTAAATTTTCCTGAAGAGGAAGATTGGATTTTATACGGCCCCTATTCAGATAAGTCTTTGATGAGAAATGTATTGTCTATGCATATTGCTCGTTCAATGGGGCAATATGCTAGTCGAACTCGTTTTGTTGAATTATTGATCAATGGGGATTATCAGGGAATTTATGTATTCATGGAAAAAATCAAAAGAGATGAGAGTAGAGTAGATATTGCCGATCTAAATGAGGATGATATAGAGGGGGATGAGTTAACGGGCGGTTATGTATTTAAGATTGATAAAGGCGAACCTGACTGGTATTCACAATACAATATGGTCGCTAACCCATTCGATAAATTACACTTTCAATATGTATCTCCTAATAGAGATAAAATTCAATTTGAACAAGAAGAATACATTCAGGCTTATGTAGATAGCTTTGAGAATGCTATTTATAATACAGATGGAATATACGGAGGTAAGCATTATTCTGATTATATAGAACTAAACTCCTTTGTCGATAACTTTATCATCAATGAATTGAGCAAAAATGTAGATGGGTATCGTTTGAGTAGTTACTTTCATAAAAAGAAAGATAGTAATGGAGGGAAAATTTATGCAGGCCCTATATGGGATTATAATATAGCTTATGGTAATGGTGATTATTGCGAAGCACTATTTACAAATGATTGGATGTATGAAATTCATTGCGATCAGGGGAATCCGTTTTGGTGGGCTTTCCTCATGATGGAAGAGGATTTTACCAACCCGCTAAAATGTCGTTGGGATTCCCTAAGACAAGGGCCATTACATGAAGATAGCCTATATAGTTTTATTGACCAAAATGCTCAGCTACTCGCCGAAGCACAAGCACGTAATTTTGATAAGTGGCCAATATTAGGCGAATATGTTTGGCCCAATGGAATGGTATATAATACCTATGGACAAGAAATTCAAGCACTCAAATCATTTATCACTAATAGACTCAATTGGATGGATGCAAATATGTTAGGAGAGTGCAATCCAGCAGAAGAACCACCTATAGCGGTATCTCAAAACCCTATTCAAAGTATTACTATAAGTCCTAATCCTGCACAAAATTATCTGAATATTAGATTTCAGAAAAGAAAGGAGGAAGCCATTACGATCTGCTTGAAAAATATGTTAGGCGAATGCGTACAATCAATACAATTGCCTAAAGATCAATACGCTATTCAACTGGATATTGCACAGCTTCCTACAGCCATTTATAGCCTCCAGCTATCTTCAAATAATCAATTAATCCACCAATCTAAAGTGGTCATTATTAAATAATATTTTGGGCGTGCCCATGCGCTTGCAGGGGCGAGCCTTGTGCCCGTCCAAATTCATCATTACGCATTCATCATTAATCATTCGCCGAAGGCGCATGGTCGGGCT
>JAHDDN010000009.1 GCA_020629335.1 Chitinophagales bacterium
AGAAGTTTTTCATAACAGTGGCTGTTTCTTGGCTAGGAACGCTCCAAAGGCTCATGACAATACTTGGGCAACCTGCATAGTAAAAGGCTCTTGAAAGGCTCATGACGCCTTCTCCTCTACTTACTTGGCCGTAGCCCGTATTACAAGCGCTCAGAACTGCCATTTGAGTATTTAGCTCCATATTGTAGAGATCAATCGCTTCTAAAGCTTCATTATTAGCAAAGACTAGTTTAGAGTGTAAAGGGGCTTCGTTATTAACGAGACCGTGCATTGCTAAGTGCAGCACATTATAGTCAGAGGCCGATTCTTTAAATTGCGTTAAGCTGGCTGATTCTTTCAACCAAATATCTCCTTTATAAATTTGGTTGATATCTTGAAGTGCTTTTCTTGCTTCAGGTAAATCGTATAATACTTCCCCACTTCTGGTTCGTATATTAGCCAATTCTTTTTCTTTATAGTTGGGAGCAAAGCCTCCTAATCCTTTAGGGGCTATTGCCTTTAGTTGATTATCTTTTATAAGGTTAATAGAAAACGAGTAGTTTATAGCATGATCTTGGATTAGATATTTTGCATTCCCCAATTCTTGTGCATCATTTTTAACTAGTACTTCAAAGGGAATATATGCTAAGACTCCATCAGGTATAATAACTAATTGATCATAATTATTCGATTCCTTAGGAACTAACAAACGGAATAGTTCTTGGCTGGTTTGTAAAAATGTTTGTTCCGCCACCTCTCCTTCTTGATTAATGTATTGATAGTCTGTTAGTGATTTTCTGAACTGATCGATTGTATTTTGAAGATTTTTCGGTATTTCTATACTCTTAAGCTGGGATTGTTCCTTGTCCGTTAGTGCAATAAAGATATTTCTCTCTCCTAAGAAATACTCTAAAATCGCTGTATTTTCATCTAAGTAAGCTTGTATATTAGCTTTGGGGGGATTAAAATCTACTTGTTTGTATTGATAGTTTGCTTTTATTTCTTGAATGAGTGTTTCGTACTTTCTTTCGAGATCAAAAACTTCGTTTTGCAACTCTACTGAATTTTCTTCCTTCTGTTCACTTTCATATAATTGCTTCTTTTTATTGGTTAATTCAATTTTTTGAGTTTGTACTTTTTGCATTAGACTATCTGGTATATTAGCATTTTTTTGGGCGGCGGCTTCTTTTAGGTCTTGTTGTAAAATGATTGCTTTAGACATTTGAATATACTCGATCGCTTTTTTCTGATAGTCTGTATTTTGGCTTAGTTTGTATAGCTCCATAGAGCTTTTGATGGCTTTTTCAAATATGGTATAATATCCGTCATTATGCTCTTCTTGAGATTCGCTACTAATTTGGCTAAATTGATTAAGTTGGTAAATAGCTAAGTCATAATTATCAAGTGCTAAGGCCAAGAATTCTTTCATTGGTTTTTGTTGATACTTTTGATAAAAGGCATCTCCTTTGCTATCAAAAATAGTCATTAACCAAGGCTCATGATAAAGCTGACCATAAGTTGGATTAGTGCTTGGTTTTTCTTCTTTAAAATCTTGAATAAAAACGGAGAGCGATTTTTGGGCATATATTAATGCACTATCAGGTTCCTCTTTATTAAGCCAA
Organism: Chitinophagales bacterium; assembly: GCA_020629335.1. The sequence continues at coordinate 1,602 of JAHDDN010000009.1, forward strand.
ACATCAGCTATCTGCTTGTAAGTCTGAGCGATTTTTCGATGTTTTGGGCCAAAACCATTAGGTTTCAGGCCTATTTTCAGGGCCTCTTGATAGGTTAAAATAGCAGCATCTACTTGATTATCTTCAAATAGCAAACTAGCTTTAGCATTCAAAGATTCAACAATATTTCTTCGATTTTCTAAAGGTTTCTTTTGGTATATTTTAATACCCTCTTCTATATAAATCAGTCCTTCTTTCAGTTTGTGTTGTAGTGATAAATAGTTTCCTATATTAATGGAAACTGTAGCTTTACGGTCCTCACTACAAAGCGGATGAGCTAATACGCTTTCATAATATTGAATAGCTCTCTCATAATTGTTGTTTACCCCTGCTACATTACCTAGCTCTATCGTAGTATCTAAAACATCTTTTTCATTTCCATTTTGTTGATAAATCAGTTGAGCTTTTCTCAACCAACTTTCAGCACGTCCATGGTCTCCCCTACGTAATAAAATCAGGCCTATTCGCTTGGCAGCTAAAGCTGTATTTCTATCATTTACACCTTCCCGTTCTGCTATTTCAAAACTTTGAGTGAAGGCTTTAAATCCTTCATCCAAGCGACTAGCTTTTACATGCATCCGACCAATTAGATTTAAATATACCCTGATATCATTAGCAGGAATTCCTATTTCTTTCGCTTTACTCAAACAATTTTCAAAATGCATCAAAGCTTTTTCGTACTCTTTAATTCGATAGTAAGTTTTGCCTAAACCATAATTAGCATTAATCCATTGTTCCCACTTTGTGGCTTTTGATAGAGCATCCATAGCCAAAGGGTAATAAACTAGTGCACTATCTAACTGCTTAACACTATAAAAATTATCAGCCTGTATTAAGAGGCTATCTGCTATTTCTGTGGCTTTTAGACTGTTACTAATCAATAACAATAAGAGAATGGGGTAGAAATATTTAAGCATAACTTTACTATATATATTTAGAGAATGGGGTAATCAAAGTTAGTACATTAATTATTTCTTACAAAAAAAGGCCCCGATTAGTAGTTAATCGAGGCCTTTTATCTAAGAACTCATTTAAAGTTTTATAATGAAGCTGAAAATTAGCTGTTTTTTCGTAGTTCAAGGCATTTTTGAGGTTCATAGCAGGGCTACGGACCGAAAAAATAACGAAGAAATACGGAAAAACAGCCATTTTCTATGCCAGTAGGAAACTTTAAATGAGTTCTAAGTAAGTATATAGAATTACTTACTGTAAGAATTGATTTTTTATTCAACTACTATTTTATGATACTCACTTTCCGTGCCGAAAGTTGCTTTTACAAGGTAGACACCCTTTGATAAATTAGAAACGTCAAAACGCTGTCCGGTAGTTCCTTCGCTAACAATTTCGTGCATGATCAATTGGCCTTGCAAATTAAAAACTTCTACTTGGCCATCCACTGGAGCTTCATTAAATTCTATTTGAACAAAGTTCTGAGCGGGGTTTGGATAGGAAGTCATATCTAAACCTACCTCTATTTCCTTTTCTTCATATCCACCCTGTTTACAAGTCAGCGGCACTTTATACTTAACTATTAAACGAGGCGCATAAGTAGGATTTGTATTATAAGAGTGGAATAAGGCTGGATTGCCTCCAGATCTCAATAAATGGTCTATAGTTACTACTATTCTTCCTGTACCTTCATCCCAATCTGGTTTATTCACTAACTCCTGTACCATATCTGTTAATCCCCATACATTATACCATTTGTTTGCTAGTAAATTAGTGGGAGTATCCCATATTCTATATAAAGGTAAAGTTGGTCGACTACTTAAATCATAAGCATTACTGGTAAAAGCAGCAGGAGAAGCATTATCCTCTATCTGAAAGATTAAGTCTTCAGGATTTGAGACTGCTATCGCAGATCTCAACTTTAAGTATGCACTAACAATTTCAGCATTTTCGGGTACTGTATGAAAGCCTGTAAAGTATAGTCCTGTTTTCATTTTTGTCCCACTACTACTGCTACAACTTACATAGCCTGGGAAGAACATAATACCTCCTGGATATTCCATCACATCTCTATTAACATGATATATCTTTCTATTTCTAGTTATTACATTCCCCCCTGATCCTGTATTTGAATAGCTCATTGTGTCTGGTATACATGGATAAGAAAATGATGGATTAAATGGCAGCTCTAAAGAGCAATTTGTTACTGAATTATATATTTCTATTATATTATCTTCATACTGATACATAGGATATGTATTAGATAAAACATAGGTTTGTCCACAATCTACTTCCACTTCAAAAGATGGAGCATTATTAAAGCTTATATCATAAGTGCCTTCTGTTTGCAATAATACCACTACATCATAAGTACTACTAGAACAATCATTTTCTAAAATCATTTGATAACTAATATTACAATCATCAGGTCCATCCATAGGAATAGGGTTTGAAGCTTCTATGTATTGAGTTGAGGTTGCATTAGTCTTTACTGGCTCATTATTATCAAAGTATATATCAGCAGAGGCCCCAAATGCTTCATTTAAATCTTGAAAAATAGTTGGATCTGTATCAATCGTATATTTTAGCTGACCTTGGGTTGTTAGCACTCCGCAATAATCCTCAGGATTAGGACCTAATCCTTCTAAGGTGATATTAGACATGCTAAATTCGATTGTTCTATCTGCTGGGTAAATGACATACTCAAAACTACCATTACTATTACTTGCTACTGTATTTGGACCCGCTGGTATATTGAGCCATTTTTCTTGAAAATTAGTATTGGCTCCTACAAATAGGGTTTCTACATTAATACTATTTATATTTAGATGTTCTGGTATTTGTTCTACAATTTTCACCGTAGATGCATCACCATCTCCATAATTCTGAAAGTCTATGGTATAAGTCAATTCTTCTGTTGTGGATGTTATTACTTCTTTATCAACTGATTTCTCATTCGGATCAAAAGAAGATACTGTTCTAAAGGCTATATCCTCAGAAATTGGCATATTATTAACATGAGATGATACCTGTTGATCTGTGACATCGTAACCTGGAGGAAGGTTTGGATTTACTGTAAAATCAACAAAAATATTTTCGTTATCAAATGCACAGTCACTTCCAGGTGGATTTTCAAAAACCAATCGAAATTGGCCATAAGTATAATCAGAAGTATTTAATCTTTTTAGAGTGATCTCTTTTTCACAAGTATTTCCTTCTAATACAAATTCATCTGAGACATCAATATTATGCCCTATTGGAATATCTGTAATATCACTAATATTGATCGTTGCACCTTGAGAAGTCGTAAATTCCCCTTCTATATCTAGTAATAATGCATCAGAATCAAAAGTTATGTAGTAGCTCTCATCTGTAGATTTAGAAGTAACTAATGTCATAGGATTATTAGCTCTTGCATCTCTACTATAAAAAGTATTAACATAATTGAAAAGGGATAAAAAAGGATTACTATTTCCCCTAACTATATTATAAAAATTTCCAGTAGTAGGAATTTCCACATCACTTAGTTTAAGCTCTATGACTTTATTATATTGATTGGGATTATAATCTGATAATAGAATTACTCCATTATTGATATAATGAGGATCAGGTGCGCCCACATCAAGGTTATCATTATGATCTTTTATCTGATCTATATCTTCATCCTCTGTATAAATAGGCGTAACACTAACACTTACAGGATAATCACCTCCCGAAGCATATTGATGAATAGGATTTGCTTGTGTACTATAAGAACCATCGCCAAACTTCCAAAAATATCTATAGCCAGCCTTACTCCAATTCGATGGGCAATTACAAGGCATTTCAGTTGGTATAGGTAAACCTGTTACACTAAATTTTTTCACATTAACATAACTGGTATGAAGATCTTCTACTTCGATGGAAGGGGTATGATATGGTATATCATATGTGATTGTCTCTTGACTATAGCATTCAGAGGAATAGTATCCCAATATTAGGAATACAAGTAAAATTAAACGGTTCATGAGTGATAGATTTTAGTAAATAAAAACTTAATTATAAATATTGGCAAGTAGGACTACTCATATAACCGCTAAAAAATAAAAGGTGACAGAAAAGTGTTAATTTTTTTGAAAAAAACGCCATTTTTTGCTGAAAAATTGATTTTCACGCCCTTCTCAAACAAAAAAGGGAAGATGTGAACCTATACACACCCTCCCAAAATGACTCGTAAATAAAAGCTTATCTAATAATTAATAATTTAATATTTTCAACAAAACTGCCTGCTTGCAAAGTGCAGATATAAGTACCTGCCGCTAAATCTTCTGTATTAATTGTCATAGTATGGCTTCCTGCTTCCTTTGATTCGCCATTCAATAGCCTAGAAACCATTTTACCATTAATATCATAAATGGCTACATTCACACTAGTCGCTTCTGTTAAATCATACTCAATATTAGTCATATTATCCATTGGATTTGGATAAGCACTTAGCTTAGTAATCACTTCATTAGCTGTTTGCTCTACTTGCCCATTAGTCTTATTACTATTCACACACCCCTGAATATAAGCATTGACATAAGATCCACTTTCTGCATGGAATTCATCTTCTAATATAATATGATTCCCTGCACTCATCAATACCGCTGCCGGATCAGTGATCACATTACTAGCTGTAATGAAATTAGAGGCAGTCTCACTTGCTGGCCCATCAATATCATCAATCAAATCTATGCTTGTAAAACAATCATCAGATACTGGTGTATTACTACAAGTTCCACCTGTCAAATAAGTACGGAAAGTGTGATAACCATCCAAAATACGATCATACTGACCAGGAGTAAATCCCGCTTGACAATGATAATTCCCATAAGACATGATATTATTTGTAATTGGATCATAAGAGGCTCCATTTAAATCTGTAGGATAATCTGGAGCAACAGCAACACCTGTATAAGGATTAACATAAGCTATACCAGTATAATTACAAGCTGCGTCAGGTGGCCAACAACCCAAATTGGGATCTGCTGGCGTATCACAAATACCATCACCATGTGTATCACAATTACTACCATCCACTAACTCATTTGTTCCACAATTTGAATTAAGAATACCATGTGTATGATAAACAGAGAAAAAGTGAGCCAACTCATGTACTAATGTAAAACTTCCAATAGCATCATAATCCATCATTACTAAATCATCTACATAAGCGGTACCTGGAACATAAGTATACCCCCAAAAACCATAAATCAATTCATCTGCATAATAAATATTGATCACATCTTCTACATTGTATGCTCCCGTATCTATCTCATCTTGAGGATAATTTAATGGGCTAAACAAATCATCATCATGAATTTCTAAATAACTACCACACTCATAAAATTCAATATTTGCTGGAGCATAATATTCATTTAAAGTAGCTAATTCACTTGTAATAAATGAGCCAGTGTAACCACCATTATAACCATTACTATCACTTATTAAATGAAACTGTACTGGAATATAAATAGTCGCATTATTATCTCTCTGAAAATCTTCTTTACGAGTTCTGCGATACTCGCGCAATTCCTGATTAACATAATCTGCTTGTTCGGGAGAAATATGTGTGCCACAACTGCGAGAATCTTGAGACTGCACTGGTACAGATCCTTGCGACTTCATTTGAGATTGTGCTACACTTGATACTGACCAACTCATTCCCAATAATAGCAAAATAAAGAGTTGTATATACTTCATCTTATTAATTTTAAAAAGGTTAAAAAAATTAGGGCGCACCCTTCGGGCCGGGCTATCCGCTATTATGTGGCTGTTCACCTCCCAGTTCGCTAAGGTCTGCTTGTCTCTTATTGGAGCCTGCGCATACCTAAGCTACCTAAGTCGGTTCACGGACGCCACATACCGCTTCTATCCCTTGCGCAAAGAGTGCGCTCTACTCAATCCTACTGCATCTTCACTAACTTAAGCTGTTCGTCAAAGTCTCTACCAATGACTTTTAAAACATACATACCAGGTACTAAATTACCAGTATAAACATCCAAACTATGAGAACCTGCAGCATAAACCTCTGACTGCTTACTAATTAATTTACCATTCACATTAAAAAGTAAGATATTCACATCTCCTTCCTCTAACAAACTAAAATCAATCTTCACTTCATTATCAAATGGATTCGGATAAGCTGATAATTCACTCAAATTACTCAATGGAGCTGCTTCAACTGCTGCTTCTGCCTTAGGCAATACCTGAACACATTCAGCTATAAATCCTCTTAAATCCGCACCTTTCTCCGCTTGGAAACCAGGCAATAACAATATATGCTCACCTGCTATCATGTCAATATCCGCAGAAGAACCTACTATATCATTAGCCTCAATTATCGTAGAAGCTCTAAGCACATCCGTTCCATTTAATGGGTTAGTTAAATCTAACTCATTACCATCACATTCTAACTCCGTTATATCTCTAATTTCTACTGTATAATCCTCTGTTTCTCCTGTAGTATAAGGCTGACAAGCACCGTAAATAGAATGTAAGCTCAAAATGACTCTCATCTTATAAGTCCCAGGACTAACATTATTCGGAATATCAACTTCCACATCTAATAAATCATCCAAATTATTAAACACTAACTTTTCTGATCCATCCATCGCAAAATAACCGTCATCATTAAAATCTATCCACACTCCCCAATGCTCATCCCATTGAGTAAGATAAGTGCTCTCATGAAAACTATCTGCAAATCCTTGGACTGCTTGAATAGAAAGTGTGCTTCCAGGATAAGTCGTTACTATTTCACTTGTAAAATCTGTATAATTACTTTTCCCTATATCAGACATAGATGTTTGATCATTACTAATCGAACTACCGCCTGGATTGGCAGTATCCGTCACATAGACCTCATCAATGTATATCGAAGTACTTTCTGAACCTGAAGTACAAGTCGCAATAGTATCCCAAGTTTGATCATTTGGAGTAGTCTGATATAATACATAGTATGGCGTAATAGAACCATCTGCTTCCAACTCTAAACGCATCCAAGCATAATAAATCTCATCACAGCTAGTTGTTACTCTCAAGAATATATAAGCTTCTGAACTAGTTAGTTTCCAAGTATCCATCCTGTCATCACTAAGATATACTTCTCCGTCTAATGGCACATGTGGTTCGTTAGAATATCCACCAGGACCTACATGTCTAAAAGTACCATTATTAAGTAAACCATCTACTACAGACTGATTCTGGAACTGATCAATATCAAATAATTGCATATGGCCTGCATAGTAAGTGGAAGTACCTGATGTAAATTCAGTTAAATCAGTATCACATAAAGCCTCTACTCGCTGAGGTAAGCCGCCACCTTTATACATTTGGAAACCATCGCCAAAGTAGAAAAAGCCTAATTCCGTTCCCCACTCATGGTCTAAATGATCAAAGTATATGATCTTTCCCTTATCATCTCCTACATTAGTTTCTACATTAAAGGCTCCCATATCTGCAAATATCATTTCGTCTGCACCTCTAAAGTCTACACTAATAACTCCAGCTGAAGAATACTCATAGTCTACATTTACTAATACACCTGATCCAAAACTAAATCGCACTTTAAAGTCATCCTCATTATCCAAATCCCAAGTAGAAGGGATACTAATAGTGGCCGTTTTCGATCCTGTAATGGTCACCTTCACTTTTGAATCAAAATCTGGAGGAATAACAACATCATTGTTATCATTAGGATTATCATCATAAGCAACAAAACTATATTGATTCGAAGCTAATGGAGTAGTAGATGGCGCAATAGCGAAGTTATGGCTTCCTTTTAAAGTCAATTCTATCTCATTAAATAATCCGTCCGTTTGCAAATCTTCTTTTAAGATGGAATCAGAGAATCTCACTAATGGCTGGTCTAAATAACCAACATAGATATAACTAGTACTACTTGAACTATTAAATGCAAAATCCTTTACTAAAATAGCTTCACAATCATCACCTGGAGAGCCTACTTTTTCTAACTCTACCCATCCATAATGCTCCTTTAATAAATCAGCATCACAAACGCCTCCTCGTAAACCTAAGTAGAAGGTATCTCCATCATTCAAAGTACTTACATCTAATGGATACACATCATTATCCCAATAGTCATCATCAAAAGTACTTAAGCCATCTCCAAAGAATGTACTGCTATTAACATATTGACTCGTACTAGTGAATTTTTTAATTGAGTAGTTTCCTGCCGATCCTTGCATACCTACTCTTAACTTTGTATCAGCATCCATATAAACCGAAAATCCATCATCATATCTAAGTCTGAAGTAACCAAAAGGAGTATTGATATTTCCTTGATAGTCTGCTTGTGGACCAATTAATTTATTAGGATTAATGTCTTGATAAGTAACGCCATCTGACTCGTCAAACTCTAAACGAACCTTCTTAGTTCTTTCTGTTAAATTTACATTCGGTAACATATTAGAGTTAATCACAAAGGTATACTCACCTGATACTTCCTGCGTAGTTGAACCACTAATAGTTACTTTACCTATTTTAGTAGCCGTACTCGTAGAAAGCTTAGCAGTTAAACCGCTTGGTAAAGAAGGTGTTACTGTAATAAAACCAGACTGTGCTGTCGTATAATTATAAGCCCAGTTATTACTAGCCTGACCTTTTATCTCAACATTTAAAGCATTGCTAATAGAACCATTGTTAGCAGAAGATTCATAAAAAATACTTCTTTCAAATACAGCTCTATTCGTGGTATTACTAAACAAGGCCGCATCAGAACTCGCATCATAGAACACATTACCTATATTATCTGCACTTACTAAAGTGTCTCTCGCTGCTAAACTTGTACCTAACAAACTAGTCATATACTCTACCTGACCTTTAGAGAACATCTTAGCACATCCACTATAATCCATGAAGTTATCAAACATATCTTGAGAACCGCAAGTCGTTCTTGGGCTAGTACAATCTTCTGTCTCTCCTATTTCCTTTGCTATTGTTGAGTGACCCAATGTAGTTGGCGTATCATTAATATCACTTACACTAAAGTCAGTAATCCCGTTATCATCAATGTATTCTTGTAAAAAGTCGAAATCATCTATATTGCAGTTAGCTTCTACTTCAGGTGCATTGCCGTTTCCCCAAATGTGAGGTAATCCGAACCAGTGGCCAACTTCGTGTGTCAAAATATAATCGTAATTTCTTCGCTCTCCTGCTGGATCTGGATCTACTGCCCAGTAAGCAATACATACTGCATCTAATAATGCATTTCCATCTGAAGTCTGTGGATAATGAGCAATACCTGAATTTTGTTGTGGTGTCACCTTATTCAAGATATATATATTCATATAGTTTGCACGATCCCACTGAACAATCTCAGCTAATTCCTCATAGCCACCAATACCTTCATAGGTCTTACTGTTTTTGACTCTATTGATACCAGTAGTTGGGTTACCATTTGGATCTTTATGAGCTAATGCAAAAGTAACTTTCATGCCCCCTACTTCATTAGGAAACTGGTTATCACAATTCTCAGGATTCCCGTCAGCGTCTAAATTATCACAGGCATTTAGGCCGTTAAAATCCTCGTTCAATTCATCAATTGCGTTTTGGATTCTGTCTATTGGTAAATCTTCTTCTTCATTTTCACAGCCGTATAAAACGTGTACTACTACTGGAATCACATATTCATCATCAGTTGTTCTGAAAGCAGAGGTTTCTTTTCCGTCTTCTCCTCCTTTCATTTTGTTTCTAAGACCATCTACTAATTTGCCTAGTGATTTTTTTGAGTCTTTTTGTAATGTTGGGTTACTTTTATAAAGTTGTTCCCTTACGTGGTCACTGCCACATGAATGCTCTATTTGAGCATTGGATGATTGTTGAAATCCTGCTATCAAAAAGCTAAGTAGCAGGCATATTTTAATATAAATTTTCATGATTTTTCAAGTTTGAAATGAAAGCACCCTTTAATTAGACGCAATCGTTTATTTTGTTTTTTATATACTTTCGTCATTTGCATTTTAAGGCACTTTCAAAATGAGTTAAAGAAATGGGTTAAAGGTTTTCCTTTAAAAGGGAGGGAAATTTAAGCGGCTAATTTATTAGATTAAAGAAGCGGCTTAAATTCATTTTTTGTCCTAAGTGAAACAAAATAAATATACTGAACCATTAAGCCTTATCTTTTTATCTGTTTCTTCGTTAAAAAAATGGTCTCATAGCCCTGCTATGAAACATTTTTTTGCCTAAAAACAGACAAAAATATAACATTTAATTTGGCTCATTTTATTTCTTCTATTTCACTAACTATTCTTTTCTTTTGCGTGAGGGATGGGAGCGGTACTCAGCGTATATGAAGTAGCTTACGACGCTTAGTGATGCGATGGCTCCTTAGAGACAAGCAGCGCTTAGCAAAGTAGCTGCTGAATAGCTGAGTAAGAGCGGACAGCCCGGCCCTTCCTTATTTTTCATTCGTGGGCATACGCCTAAAGTCTGCCCCAACTGGCGAATGAAAAATAAGGAAGGGACACGCCCTCATCTTTCCATTTACGAATAGTTAGTTATTGCTATTTAGCTAAATCCTCGATCAAGCTTTCTAATGCTTGATTTTCTGTTTCGTAAGCTTTGATCTCCTTGTTTAATTCGATCATGTGTAAGAATAACTCTTCGATTTTCTCTTGTTGATTGACTGTCATTGAGCCTAAATCTACACCGCCTTGTGCTTCTAATTCAGCTGCTGAAGGTGTGTTTGGTAAGCAAGAGTTAGCATCAATATGTGCTTCTACTTCTTCTAAAGTAGGCATTTCGTAGCCTTCTTCGAAGACGTAATCTGGCCAAGGACCTGCTTGTACTTTTACCTCTTCAGTTAATAAGCCGCCTTCAATGAATGCTCCGAACTCATCGCCTGCGCTATTCAAAACAGTTGGCTTGGTATCAGTTCCTACTAATAATTGTCCTAAGGTAGTAAAGTCGCTGGCTAATTGCATTTTTCCTTTCATACTGATTGCTGCTACTGGCGTTAATCCTTTTACACCCCAAGTCCATCCACGATCTCCTTGAGGATCATTGTTCATTGTTGTTTTAATACTGTAATCTTGAACTGGACCATATTTGTATTGTGCTTGATTACCCATCATAATTCGGTAACTCCAGCTATTCCAAAACAAAATTCCTCTTCCTTGACCAGCTCTAAATCTTAGGTGGCTTACATTTTGGATTTGCTTATTATTCATATTTAGGTGTTGAGTTGCTGTGTGATCTCCTAAGTTATCACCAATACAAGTATCCGTAGAGCAATTAATATTCGTTTCAGTATCTAGTAGTTTCATGCCTGTATTTTGTAAATCAGCCTCAATACTTAATTCACCTGTATAAGCATTTGGGACAGTAGTCAGAGCTGTTCCATTAACATATAATGTAATAGTTGATCCGATTCTTTCTATTTTAAGCGTTGCGCTAGGTGAAAAATTTGGGCTTGTGGCACTAGTTGCTCCAGACGATATATAGGTAGAAACTACACCACTGAATAAAGTAAAACCATAAATATGGGTTCCACTAGTACTGTTACCTTTTACTTGAAATGCACCATAAGAAGGGCTTGCAGAAAAATATTCTGCTTGAACGTATCCATCGGTATTGGCCGCTAAAGTTTCTACAGCCACTGCTTCATTGGCTGTTGAGGATCCATTGGCTGTGGCCTCTAATGTGCCTGTGCCTTCTGTTAAGTTTGCACCTACATTAGTAAAGTCGATAAAACATTGAGCATTTGCCATGCTTGAGATAGTGATAAACACTAATAAAATGATTAAATTTTTCATGATAAGTTAATTTTAGAGTTAGGTTAAAAAAATTTTAATTAATAAATTTGATTAGTTATTTGAGCGCTATTGCTCTTTCTTTGAGTTGCACATTCTCCGCTTTTACTGCGTCAAATTTCTTTTGTGCTTCGATTAGATGAAGGAATAATTCCTCAATCTTTTCTTGTTGATTGACTAAGTGGGTGCCTAAGTCAAGCCCTCCTGATTGATCAATTTCCTCTGCTGAAGGAGTTGAAGGCAAGTGCCCATTTTCATTAATGAATGCTTGAGTTTCTTCTAAGCTCATTAACTGGTAGTCATCAGCAAATACATAATCTGGCCAAGGAGTCAATTGAATTCGCACTTCTTCTGTCAATAAACCATCTGCTATAAAAGCACCAAATGCTGGTGTCGTTACAGGATCTATATTTGGCTTTGTATCAGTACCAACTAATAGTTGTCCTAAAGTGGTAAAGTCGCTTGATAGTTGCATTTTTCCGTGCGTACTGATAGCGGCAACTGGTGTTAGTCCTGATACCCCCCAAGTCCAACCACGATCTCCTTGAGCATCATTGTTCATTGTTGTCTTAATACTGTAATCTTGAACAGGGCCATACTTGTATTCTGCTTGGTTACCCATCATGATTCGAAAATTAGCATTAAGATTCCAAAATGTAACGCCGTTTCCTTGCCCTCCTTTAAATTTCGCATAATCCACATTAAGGACTTGCTTAACATCCATATTTAAAGTTTGAGTGGCTTTGTGATCTCCTAGGTTGTCGGCTGCTTGGGCATGGAGATCACTCCCCCAGGCAAAGAACAAACCAAAGATCATCGTAAAAATCATTCGATTTAATTTCATTACTTTATAGTTTTGAAGATGAAAAAATTGTTTTATAATTGCTTGCAATTTTCATTCACGTATATTGTTATGTGAATACAAAAAACTAAGCAAGTTTGTCTATAATATCAGCTGAATATTATTTTTTATTTTTTTCTTGGGAGCGTAGATAAAAGGTATGCGCAAAAGGCAAAAAAGAGATCGGCTCTAAAGATGCGAGCCGATCTTTTGCAAAAAAAATATCTACTACACTCATTTTATTTTTATCAGTACTTGATCAAATTATTGATTATAGGAGTGTGTAGAGGCAAAAAAGAGATCGGCTCTAAAAATGCGAGCCGATCTTTTGCAAAAAAATATCTACTACACTCATTTTATTTTATCAATATCTGAGCAATCAAATCATTGATCGCATGAGTGTATAGAGGTAAAAAAAAGATCGACCCTAAAATGTGAGTCGATCTTTTGCAAAAAAATATCTACTACACTCATTTTATTTTCATTTACAAGTACAGTTTTAGAAGTTCGTTTGTGAAAATTATTAGAATACCTTTTTGGGTACTTAAAGGCTCTTGCCTTCATACTATAGCTAATCAATAGCTAAAAACTAATTTTCAAAACTTTTAAAACTAAACCTGAATGAGTGTGTAGATAAATTATTTAAAACTATATGAGTGTAGATAAAACTGAGTGTAGATCAAAAAAATATTATGTTTTATCAATAAGTGTGTAGATAAACTAAAAAATGTAGATATATTTCAAAAAAGTGGGGAGAGTAGGAGAATAAGCTGTTACACTTATTCTCCCATTGAATTATGCTCTCCATTGCCTATTCAAAACAAGCAATTGATATTAAAATCGGGTTATTATCGGGTTAAAGGCTTTATATTAGGGAATATCTGAGTCTGGGTGTTTTTGGTATTTTTAGAGTTTTCATGTTTAAATTTTAGGGTTAAAAAAACAGTATCTTTCGTTCTTACGTCTATATAAGCGGTGATCAATTAGAAGGTGACATTTATTTTGAAAAAAAATTTAAATTCCTCTATAATTTGATAATCCTTCAAGCATTTTGTAGTTTGCACTATACTAGTGGTAAAAAAAAGCCCTTTTTTTTCCTAATTGGATGTCATATATAGTCTATGTATTAAGTGGCATAAAGAATTATTTTTAGCTGCTTCTATTTCACTTACTTATATCAAGTAAAAATTTATTGTCACAAAACTGTCCCTTTTTCATTATAAATCGCTTATATAAATGACAGAAAGAGAATTTGAAAATTTAGTCTTAGACCTAAAGCAAGGCAACGAAAAGCTTTTTGAAAAGCTTTACATCGAACATTATCAATATTGCTTAGATTGGGTACATAGAAAGTACAAAGATTTAGCGAAGTCAGAAGATGTTACAATGGATGCCTTCATCAAGTTTAGAGGTTTGCTTATTCAAGATAAAATCAAATTTGGTAATATCAGAGGATACTTAGTGAAGATATGTAACTCCGAATACCTTAAAAAGATTGATAAGAAAACCACCTATGAGCTGCCTTTTGCTTTACCGGATGAATTGTCAGATAACGAACATTACGAAAATCAAATGATTGCCTTAGAAAAGGCTTGGAAAGAGATTGGCGATAAATGCCAGACACTATTGAAGTCTTATTTTTATAATGCTATTTCACTTAAAAATTCTTGGGAATCTCTCGGCTATTCTTCCTATGATAGCATCAAAAAGCAAAAGGAAAGATGCCAAAAGAAACTCAAAGAGATTATGCAAATTTCATTATCAGCCCTTTAATTAATTGTTATGGACAACATAGACCAGATTAAACTTTATATTGAAAAAGAGATGACAGCAGCACAAAAAATGCAGTTTGAAGAACAAATGAACAACAATCCAGCTCTAAAGGAAGAGGTAGAGATGGCTTGGCTGATTCAACAAAAAATGAATCGAGATATGAAAGCTCGCTTCAAAGAGTTGAATAAAGCAAATCAATCTTCAACTACACAGCAACAGACCTCTCCTCTTAGAAAAGTCGAAAATGATCAATCTAAAGAGACACAAATACCTAAAATTGAAAGTAAGAAGTCTTCTTCAAAAATTTGGCTAATGGCAGCCTCTTTAGCTGGCTTGCTACTAATTAGTACCTTCATACTACTCAATATGGGTGGCAGCGGCTCCTCTAATTTAGCCACTAACTACCTACAAGAAAGCTATCCTGCTCCCAGCTTAACAATGGGCACAGAACAAGTAGAACAAAAATGGGTAAATGCCATCAGAGCTTATCAAGCAGCTGATTTCACTAAGACAGCCAACGAGATTGAGGGAATTGTCAAAACGGGTAGTGCCAATGCAGAACATCATTTTTATCTCGGACTAAGCTATCTTTTCCAAGATAATAACAAGGCACAAAATGCCATCAGCAACTTTGAGAAAAGTCTAGAACTCAACAAGAGTACCTACGCCCAAGAAATTGCCTGGTATACCGCCTTAGCTAACATCCAATTAGGCAAAAAGGACTTAGCTAAACAACAACTCCAAAATATTATTAATAATAAGCATTGGAAACATAAAGAAGCAACTAAACTATTGAAAGAAATTTAATAAAATCATTCACAATAATTGCAAAATCAAAAATGACATATCTTAACGGTATGTCATTTTTTTTTATTTGGAGCTTCCCATGCGCTCGCATCGACTAAGTACACAGCACAACCCAATTCATCATTTATCATTACGATTTCATCATTCGCCCAAGGCGCATGGTCGGGCTGTCCGCTCTTATGTGGCTATGTGTCAGCTACTCCGCTAAGGCTCAGTTGTCTGCCCTTCGGGCCAGCCTGCCTGAGCCTAAGCTCCATAAGCTGCCCCATCACGCCACATACCGCTACCATCCCTAAGCCAATAAAAACTTAAATTTCGTTAATAAACGAAAAAAAATTGCATAAACGAAATTTTCGTTATATCTTTGTTTTACAGTAACAAAATAAAGTCTATGAAAAATCATTTAAACAAAAACGAAGAAACAATGATGCAGATTCTTTGGAAATTAAAGAAAGCATTTCTAAAAGAAATTGTGCAAGAATTTCCAGAGCCAAAGCTACCTACTACTACTATTGCTTCTATCATCAAAAAATTAGAACAAAAAGGCTTAGTTAAGCATGAGACTTTTAATAAATCTCATCAATATTATCCAGCCCTCAAAGAAGATCAATACAAGCATACAGAATTAAAAAGTTTAGTAAGCGATTATTTTAATTCCTCCATCAGTGAACTGGTCTCCTTCTTTATGAAAAATGAAGAAACTAATATGGATGACTTAGAAAAACTATATAGAGAGATTAAAGAAAAAGAAGAAAACCAATAAATACTTACAAAATGGTCAATGCATTTTTAATATACTTACTTCAGTCAAGTATTTGCCTGATAGCTTTCTATGCTTTTTATCATTGGATATTACGCAAAGAAAACTTTTTTCAACTGAATCGATTTTACCTAATCGCTTCTATTGGCTTGTCTTTCCTATTGCCATATCTCCAAGTAAACTATATGGTTGAAAGCAATTTTGTTAGTGGGATTCCTTGGGACGGTGTTATAAGTGCAGAAAAAAATTCCATCAAAAATCCCCAAGTAACTTTCATCGATCCGATAACAATTATTTTTGGTATTTATTTAATTGGCTTTAGCCTATCACTCCTAAAACTAATTGGAAATATTGCCTACCTATTCAAGTTATATTTCAAGAATCAAGTGGAAAAGAAAGAGAATTTCTACTTGATAAAAACCGCCCATGCTCATCCTGTTTTTTCTTTTTTCAAGTTTATTTTTTGGAGTAAAGAATTGAATTATGATCAAGAAGAAAGCCAACAAATACTACTCCATGAGCTGGTACATATCCAACAAAGGCACACTATTGATGTCCTTTTTATGGAGATAGCAACAATCCTCTTTTGGTTTAACCCATTTATGTATTTATACAAAAGAGGACTAAAAGACACCCACGAATATATTGCAGATGAACACTTATACACTAAGCACCAATACCAGATCAGATATGTAGAATTACTGATCAAGGAAGCAAAAAAACAAAAACAAGATTCACTAGCGCTAGTACACACATTTTTTAATAATCAATTAAAACAAAGATTAACTATGATAAAAAATAATAATAAGCAATCAAGTAAATTAAAATTCTTAGGTTGTTTGCCAATCATCGCCATACTATTTTTCAGCTTTAGTATGCATGCACAAGAAACCAATAGTTCCTCCTCTGAGATGCCTGAAATAGAAATCCTTGAAGCCCTTGTAAAGCTTGAAGAATTAAAGGAACTCAGTAAACTGGAAACGCTTAAAGATATTAAAGGCATTGAAAGCAACAAGGATGTCAGAGT
Source organism: Chitinophagales bacterium (assembly GCA_020629335.1). The sequence continues at coordinate 18,593 of JAHDDN010000009.1, forward strand.
GATATTTGCTAAAAAGATTGGTAAAGTAATGGTCGGAAAAAAAGGAGAAAATACCATAACTGATCTCAAATACTTTAATGCAAGTCTTACTATACCTGATGGAAAAAATAACAACGGCATACAAATGTATCAAACCATCACGCAAAATGTTACAGGAAGTTCGCTTGATCAAAAAACGATTGACCTTATACACAATATTAAGGCAGAAGAAATAGATTTGGCAAAATTTACTGTTAGTGATATTGTAACTGTAAATGGTGAGAAAATACCTGGGCAATTCAAACTAAGTCTTGAATAAAAACCCATTCTAAAAGGCGCTTTACTAACTAACAGTAAAGCGCTTTTTTTTTGAACTCATTTAAAGTTTTTCTGCTAAAAAAAGAATCTTTGCCGCTTCCTCCAAACTCTCCCCAAAAGCAATAATCCCTTCTTCATGGCCGCCCATTACTAACAGACGCTGCGCTGCTAAATCTCCCTTTTTATACAGGCGTAATATTTCATAAGCCATTTCGGGAGTACCATAAGGAACACTTGAACTCGAAGTTGGCACTTTATTCATAAGGCTTTTCCACAGTTTTTTATCGTGAATGTGGATAACTGCTTGATAAGATGGATTTAGCTCATAAATAGCCGCATGAGTGAGCGATTCAGAGGACGCCTTGATGGGCCCTAAACAGAGCAAGCTGTTTTTAGCAATATCATAGGAACGAACTAATGTATAATGACCTCCACCTAATTCAGCTAAATGCCCTGTCTGAGTACCACTGATAATAAATTGCTTTTCATCAAAGCGGCAGCTGATATTACCATAGCCTACTTGGTGTTCTTCATAGTAGCCAATCCATTTTTGTTCATACATTTTGGCTCTATACTCATTGAGGACTTGCCATTTATTGAGAGGCAAGGCTGGAGCAATCACCCACTCGCAATTAAATTTGATATAACCTTCGTCTAAGTAATTCAAAACTAAAATTCTGAGGTGAAGTGGAATTCCATTTTAGGATAATTATCTTGAGCCATTTGTAAGGCAAATCTCGATTCGGCTAAGAATACATCTTTACCATCTTTATCTACTGCCATCAAACGAGCATAACGCTTTTTAAACTCATTAAAAGCGGCATCATCATCTGTACTGATCCAACATGCCTTATGCAAAGAAAGTGGTTCATACTCACAAGAGGCTCCATACTCATGCTTCAATCTATATTGAATCACGTCAAATTGCAGCGCACCTACTGTACCTATTACTTTACGATTTGTATATCCAATACTAAATAGCTGAGCAACCCCTTCATCCATCAATTGATCCAAGCCTTTATTCAGTTGCTTTGTCTTCATCGGGTCAGTATTCACCACATAGCGGAATTGTTCTGGAGAGAAGCTTGGAATTCCTTTAAATTGTACCTTCTCCCCTTCCGTTAGGGTATCTCCTATTTTGAAATTACCTGTATCATGCAAACCTACTATATCTCCCGGATAAGCTTCATCAATCACCGATTTTTTAGAGGCCATAAAGGCTGTAGGGCTGGAAAAACGCAATTTCCTATCAAGTCTTACATGATAGTAGTTTTTGTTACGCTCAAATAATCCAGAACAGATTCGTAAGAACGCTATTCTATCTCTATGTTTAGGGTCCATATTGGCATGTATCTTAAAGATAAAACCAGTGAATTTCTTTTCAAATGGATCAATGGTACGCTCTTCGGTTTCTCTACCTAATGGATTAGGAGCTATCTCAATAAAGCTATCTAGTAGCTCTTTGACTCCAAAGTTGTTGATCGCACTTCCGAAGAATACGGGAGATACTTCTCCTTTAGCATAAGTTTCCTTGTTAAATTCAGGATATACTTCAGTAATAATTTCTGCTTCTTCCCTTAGTTCATCTGCTGGTCTTTGTCCAATATGGGTTACAAGATTATCACTATCTAAATCGCTTATTTCTATGGTATCCTCCTCTGTTTGTTTGCCATGTGCGCTGAATAAGCGCAAGTTCTTTTGCTGCAAGTTATATACCCCTTGGAAATCACGACCCATACCTACTGGCCAAGTCAATGGAATCACATTTAAACCTAGCTTTTCCTCTATTTCGTCTAATAGTTCAAAGCCGTCTTTACCTTCTCTATCCATTTTGTTAATAAAGACGATAATGGGCGTCTTTCTCATCCGACAAACCTTTACTAACTTTTCGGTTTGCGTCTCTACCCCTTTGGCTACATCTATCACTACAATAACACTATCGGCAGCGGTTAGTGTACGGAAGGTATCCTCGGCGAAATCCTGGTGACCAGGCGTATCCAAAATATTGATTTTTTTACCTTGGTATTCAAAGCCCATTACGGAAGTGGCTACAGATATTCCCCTTTGTCTTTCAATCTCCATAAAATCGGAGGTCGCTGTTTTTTTAATTTTATTGGATTTTACAGCTCCTGCTATTTGTATGGCTCCACCGAAGAGTAGCAATTTTTCGGTGAGGGTTGTTTTTCCTGCATCAGGGTGGCTGATAATGGCAAATGTCCGCCTACGTTTGATTTCTTTTTCGATTTCCATCTTGGTTAATTATATAAAGCTGAAAGGGATTCATTCATAAAAAAAGGTCAAACCATAGTTTGACCTTTTTTATTCCTTTTACGAATATGGCTATCTTAGATAGACATAATTTCTTTTTCTTTTAAACCAATCAATTCATCTACTTTTTTGCCGTAGCTATTAGTAGTATCTTGTACTTTAGCTTCTGCATCTTTAGCTAAGTCATCAGAAAGACCATCTTTATTGAGCTTTTTGATTTCATCATTAGCCCATTTTCTGGCATTACGGAGTCCTACTTTTGCATGTTCAGCTTCTTTCTTGGTTTGCTTAACGAGTTCTTTTCTTCTTTCCTGTGTTAAAGGTGGAATATTCAAACGAACCATTTCTCCATCATTTTGTGGAGTGATACCTAAATTAGATGCAAATATGGCTTTTTCTACATCTGCTAAAATCGTTTTATCCCACGGCTGAACGGTGATAGAACGTGCATCTGGGGTAGCGATATTTGCCATTTGAGAAAGCGGAGACATAGATCCATAAGCTTCTACCATAATGCCATCTAACATGGACGGACTAGCTTTACCTGCTCTAATTTTTCTTAATTCGCTTTCTAAGTGGTTTATAGCTTTGTCCATTAATTCTTTTAAATGAGACATTACCTTATTAACTTCTTCTGTCATAGTATTAGTTTTAATCATCAACGTGTAATACGTCGATTATATTTACTGTTTATTTAATCCCTTAGTTATAAGAAGGTTTAAACATACAAATCCTACAATAGCGCAAAAATAATAAAATCGGCTGGATTTTCCGATTTAGCTAATTAAGGTTCCTATATTTTCTCCTTGAATAATCTTCAATAAATTACCTTCTTTATTCATATCAAAGACAATAATAGGTAATTTATTTTCCTCACACATAGTGATGGCAGTCATATCCATGACTCTTAGTTTTTTGTCGTAGACTTCTTTGAAGCTGATATTATTGTACTTAGTAGCTTCTGGGTCTTTTTCGGGATCAGCGCTATATACCCCATTGACTCGGGTGCCTTTTAGTACTACTTCTGCTTTGATTTCTGCGGCTCTTAGGGCGGCTGCAGAATCTGTTGTAAAGTAGGGATTGCCTGTTCCACCAGATAAGATGACGACTCGACCTTTTTCAAGGTGTCGGACGACTCTTCTTCTGATGTAGGATTCGCAGATTTCGTTCATATCAATGGCTGAGGCTATACGAGTGTATACTCCAATAGATTCTAAGGCGCTTTGTAAAGCCATAGCGTTGATGGTAGTGGCGAGCATTCCCATATAGTCGCCTTGTACTCTTTCTACGCCTGACTCTGCTGCTTGTAAGCCTCTGAAGATATTTCCTCCACCGATAACGACTGCGACTTCTATTCGTTTGTCTACGATAGATTTAATTTCTGTGGCAAAGTGTTGGAGTTGTAATGGATCTATTCCGTATTGTTTGCTTCCGATGAGTGCTTCACCGCTTAGTTTAAGGAGGATTCTTTTGTATTTCATTTTATGGTATGTTGGTTTAGTTCGAATGGGCTGCGCCCATTCTTGGGATATTTTGCCCCTTCGGGGCATTTTTGTTTATTGGTAACGTACTAATAGACCAATTACTAACGTACTGTTTACTGGCTTAGGGATGGTAGTGGTATGCAGCGTGATGAGGTGGCTTACGTAGCTTAGGCAGACGCAGGCTGGCCTGAAAGGCAGACAAGTATGTCTTAGCGGAGTAGCTACCGAATAGCTGCATGAGAGCGGACAGCCCGACTACTGCGCTGCGCTTGCAATGATAAATGAATAATGATGAATCCATAATGTTTGGCTTGTGCTGCGCACTCGCCCCTACAAGCGCAGTAGGAAGCCTCGAATTAAGTATATTATTCTATTCTTTCGCAAAATTGCAAAAAAAAAGAGAGAACAAAATATTTTGAACTCTCTTTCTTTATATCATCGTTATTATCTTATTTACCTAAGTCAACACGTTTGAATGCTGTTACAGTAAGATCTGAGTCTACAGACTGTAAAGCTTGTTTAACAGACTGCTTAGAGTCTTTCACGAATTGTTGGTTCAAAAGGGTATTATCTTTATAGAATCTATTCAATTTACCCATTGCGATTTTCTCCAATAATTCTTCTGGCTTACCTTCGTTACGAGCTATTTCCATTCCGATTTCGATTTCTTTTTGGACTTGCTCTTCTGATACGCCATCTTTATCTAAAGCGATAGGCTTCATTGCTGCTACTTGCATAGCGATATCTTTACCTACCTGCGTGATTTCGTCGTTTCTATCCTTATTCAAGGCGATTAGTACGCCAATGCTATTTCCTGCGTGATTGTAAGGAACGATAGAAGTACCTTCAAGGACTTCATAAGCTGCTAATTCGATTTTCTCACCAATCTTACCGACTTGTTCTGTGATTAATTCACTTACTTTACTATCTCCTAATTGAAGATTAAGTAAATCATCTTTAGAAGCTGGTGTTTCGTTCATTGCTAAGTCGCCAATAGACTGTGCAAAGCTAACGAATGCATCATTTCTTGAAACAAAATCTGTTTCACAGCTAATATTTACGATTACACCTTTGGTATTATCTTCATTAGTAAGAGCGATTACTACTCCTTCAGTAGCTTCTCTATCAGCTCTTTTAGCTGCTAATTTCTGGCCTTTTTTTCTTAAATACTCTGTTGCTGCTTCAAAATCGCCATTAGCTTCTGCTAGGGCTTTTTTACAGTCCATCATGCCAGCGCCTGTAAGGTCTCTTAATCTCTTGACATCTGCTGCTTTAATTGCCATAATTAATTCTTCCTTTTAATGAAATAAACCACTTATTTATGGGTTCATTTCGATTTATAAATTAGAGTTATTCGTTAGTTGTATCCGTATTTTCTGCTGCTGGAGTCTCTGGAGCCGCTGGAGTTTCTGCTGCTGGGGCTACTGGAGTCTCTGCTGCTGGAGTTGCTGAAGCATCTTGAGGAGCTGCAGTTTTTGGATTCTCATTATCTCCTCTTCTTCTTCTACGTCTTGGAGAACGATCGCCACCTTCGCCGCCTTCGTTTTTCTTATTATCTTTAGCAGAAGCTTTTTCCGTTTTACGTTCAGCCAAACCTTCTTTGATAGCGTTAGTGATATAGTTTAAAATCAATTCAATTGATTTTGAAGCATCATCATTAGCTGGAATTGCAAAGTCGATTTTGTTAGGATCAGAATTAGTATCAACCATACCAAATGTTGTTAATCCTAATTTTTTGGCTTCTGCTAATGCGATGTGTTCGTGAGTGATATCAACGATAAAGATAGCAGAAGGAATTCTATTAAGGTTAGCAATACCTCCTAGTACTCTATTCAGTTTATCTCTATCACGCGCCATCATTAACTTCTCTTTCTTCGTGATATTTGCGAGTGTACCATCAGCGAGCATCTTATCGATGTTTTGCATTTTTTTGATAGACTTACGAATTGTTGAGAAGTTGGTTAACATACCTCCTAACCATCTTTCAGTTACATAAGGCATGCCTACTTCTTGGGCATATCTTGAAACGATTTCTTTAGCTTGTTTTTTCGTACCTACAAATAATATTTGGCGGCCTTGTCTAGCCATACTTTTTAAAGTATTGGCTGAAGTTTCCAGACATTGAATTGTTTTGTTAAGGTCGATTAAGTGGATTCCTTTACGTTCCATAAAAATGTATGGCAACATTTTAGGATTCCATTTTTTACGCAGGTGGCCAAAGTGTACACCTGCTTCTAATAATTCTTGTGTTGTTAAATTACTCATAATAAATGCAAATAAAGGATTAACGTTTACTGTACTGTTCTTTCTTACGGGCTTTTCTAAAGCCTGGCTTCTTACGTTCCACTTTTCTGGCATCACGTGTCATTAGCTTTTCAGCTTTAAGCGCTGGTTTCATTTCAGCATCTAGCTTAACCAATGCTCTTGAGATACCCAAACGTATTGCTTCTGCTTGGCCTTTGATACCTCCTCCCTTTACATTGACAGTGATATCATACTTACCTTCGCCTTCCGTCAAAAGAAGTGGTCTGTTAATCGCATCTACCAGATGCTGTACAGTCATGTAATCTTTTATATCTTTCTTATTAATGGTAATGCTACCAGAGCCGTGTGTTAAATAAACACGTGCGACTGCTGATTTACGTCTACCAATTGCATTAATTTTTTCCATATTATTGATGTTCAGATTTTATTATTTGGCAAATTCCAATTTCTCAGGAGACTGAGCTGAATGAGGATGATCTGGACCCACACAAACAAATAGCTTTTTGAATACTTGTTTGCTTAATTTGTTTTTAGGTAACATCCCTTTGACAGCATTCTCGATAATGAATTCAGGTTTTTTCACTAACATCTGCTTAGCAGTTGTTGATTTTTGACCACCTGGGTATCCACTATATCTCTGATACTCCTTATCATTCCACTTATTACCTGTCATTAATATCTTTTCAGCATTAATAACAATGATATAATCTCCACAATCAACATGTGGCGTAAATGATGGTTTGTGCTTTCCTCTTAAGTAGTGTGATATGCCTGTGCACATTCTACCTAATACTTGATCTTCAGCATCAACAATCCACCATTTTCTTTCAACGGTCTCTTTATTGGCTGATTTTGTTTTGTAACTTAATGTATCCACTAATTGAATTTTTCTTTCTAATTTTAAAACGAGTGCAAAGTTAACTATTCTTTACTGTAAGTACAAGCTTTTTGTATTATTTTTATCCTTCACACTTTTATAAGTGTCTGATAATCAATAAAAAAATCGCACAGAAATTTCAGAGGGCCGATAATTATAACTATTTAACTACTATAAAACCTAAAATAGCTGTTATAGCTAGCTACAAAAAAAAAGGCCGCCCCTCAATGGACGGCCTGAATAGACTCATTCTTTAGAACACTAATACCAACCTAAATTTAATCATTTATGAATATTAGAACTCGTTTAAAAGCTTTAAACAAGTTCTTTGCCCTACTTATTACAATCCTTATTCCAATTAAATTTTGCTTAATCGACTGATATGTGGCATAAAAAAGCCCCTCAAAATCAACATTTTGAGGGGCGATAAAAGTGTTCATACTTTTATTTTCTATTTGACATCTGATTATATCTGTATACCCAATAGAGCAATTGAGCAAAAAGAAGCTACTACATTAAGTTATTACCTTCTATTCGACATCTGATTATATCTGTATACCCAATAGAGCAATTGAGCTAAAGAAGCTAAAGCTGCTACCACATAAGTCATCGCTGCCCACTTCAAGGCATCTTTGGCATCGTCATGCGTATGACCTGTAATATTCGTCTGATTTAACCAAACTAAGGCTCTTTTACTCGCATCAAACTCTACAGGTAAGGTAACAAAAGCAAATAGTGTAGAAAGAGAGAATAGTAAGATACCTATTAACAATACTAAAGTACTACCGCTCATCGCTGCTACCGCAAAACCTGCCATTAGTACATATCGGCTCAAATTAGAACCAATCTGTACCACTGGTACCATCCGAGAACGCATCATTAAGAAGCTGTATTGAGTATTATGCTGTATCGCATGACCTACCTCATGTGCTGCCACTGCTGCTGCCGCTACAGATCGACCATTAAATACATCTGGACTCAAATTAACTGTTTTCTTAATTGGATGATAGTGATCAGATAAAAATCCTGGTACTGATACGACTTCTACATCTGTAATATTATTTTCTGACAACATTCGCTCCGCTACTTCTTTTCCACTCAAACCAGCAGGTAAAGGTACCTGTGAATATTTCTTAAATTTACTTTTTAATTGATTTCCTACTAACCAACTCAAGGCCATAGAGCCCATAAAGATGATCATATAAAAAGGATCAAATCCCATCATAATGCTTATATTTTTAGTGTTTCCTGATTTAATTTGGGGCTTCCCCATTTTTATTTTTGCCATCGTCTGTAGGGGCCGTACCTATGTGTCGGCCCAACGATGGCAAAAATAAAAATGGGTCGGGCTGTCCGCTATTATGAGGCTATGTTCTTCCTATTTCGCTAAGGCATACTTGTCTGCCACTACGTGGCCAGCCTGCGTCTACCTAAGCTACATAAGTCAGTACATGAACGCCTCATACCGCTACCATCCCTAAGCCAAGAACTATCGATTCATTTAAAGTAGTTCCCATTTTGGCAAATGCAAAATTCAAGCAAAAAGTTCAAATAAGGATTTTACCTCAATTTAGACCTTTTTTTAAGTTGATAGTAACCCTTGATGGCTAAGTTTAGGTTTTTAGATAAGATTTTCTTTAAAACAGGCTCCTATATAACATTTTATTCATTTCATTAAGAGAATAAAAATAGCTAACTTATACATTCAATTGTAAACTTGTTGCTATGCGTAATAGATACTATCATACAATCATTACAGTCTTTCTATTAGGACTTTTATACTATCAAAATGATTATGGACAACGCTTTCACTCCTCTCAGAAAGTGGAAAAAATATTTTTGAAAGTAAAGAAGGGTATCAATCTTCAAAATGAAGATATAGTTGAAAGCTTCAAAAAGATGGAGAAGAAATATCAACTGATTAGTATTCTTCCTACTTTTCAAAGGCTAAAAGATAGCAAGCACTTGAAAAACATTTACACTATTGAGTATTCAGCTATTGATCAAACAAATGAACTCATTAGCGCTTTAGAACAACTTCCTTATGTCATTTATGCAGAGGAAGTACCTGATTACCATATTTTCTATGATCCGAATGATCCTGCCTTAAGTGCTGCTCAATGGAATGTGGGTCAGATTAGTGCGCCAGAAGCATGGGACTTAAATACTGGTTGTAGCGAAGTGATTATTGCTATTACAGATGACGCAGTTCTCACCTCTCATGAAGATTTAGCGGATAAAATAGTTGGTGGTTACGATGTTTCAGATAATGATAGTGATCCGAATCCCCCTTCTTCCACTGCTACGGCTGATAATTTCTCGCATGGCACACATGTCGCAGCAATTGCAGCAGCCTCTACTGATAATGGATTGGGATTAGCTGGTTCAGGATTTAACGCAATGATTATGCCTATTAAGTGCAAGCCAAGTGCTACAGCTGGGCCGTCTTTACCAGATGGTTACTTAGGTATCGAATATGCCATTGATAATGGAGCAGATGTGATTAATATGTCATGGGGTGGTAGTAATTACTCTGCGACTTATGAAGCCTTGATGGAAGAAGCTTATGATCAAGGTATTGTTTGCATAGCGGCGGCAGGTAATGATAATGTTAGTATTCCTATGTATCCCGCTTCTTATAATCATGTCATCAATGTAGGCGCTACTAACCAAGCTGATAGCAAAGCCAGCTTTTCTAATTATGGGGCTACTATTGATGTGATGGCTCCAGGAGTTGGTATTTATAGTTGTGTAGCTGGAGCAGGTGGTGCTAATGATACTTATGATGATAAAAGTGGTACTTCTATGGCTTCTCCACTAGTAGCTGGTGTAGCAGCCCTTATGCTTTGCCATAGCCCAGGCAGCACGCCTGATATGATAGAAGATTGCCTAAAGAGTAGTTGTGATAATGTGGATGCTCAAAATAGCAGTTATATTGGAGAAATTGGTGCTGGTAGAGTCAATGCTTTTGAGGCATTATTATGTTTACAAACAGAACCCTTAGCCCTATTCGAACTAGACTATGAAATAGCTTGTATCGGACAAGCTATTCAATTTACAGACATCAGTGCAGGAATTGATGTGAATGAATGGGCTTGGGAGTTTCCTGGTGGAAGTCCTGCCACTTCTACAGAAGCGAATCCGATGGTTACTTATAGCGCTAATGGAGAATATACTATTACACTCACTGCTACCAATGAATATGGTAGTGATAGTGTCAATGGTACAGTATTGATCCAACAACCAAGCGCAACCATTAATGGGACGACTTCTATTTTACCAGCTAGCAGTACAATGCTCTATGTCAGTTTTGAAGGCACTCCTCCTTACTCATTTACTTATACGGATGGGACTAATAATTTCAGCTTTAACGATATCTACAGTAATCCTTACTTTTTCAGTGTTACGCCTGATGAAGAAACGACTTATAATTTAGTGAATTATAGTGATGGGTTCTGTGAGGGCTTAATTGATGGTGAAGCAATCATATCGATTGGAGAACCTAGTGTGGGCTTAGACTGTACTTTTGGTAATATCTATGGCAGTAGTGAGCCTAATGCTTTCAGCTATTTCGACTTTAACCCCTTAAACAATGAAATATTTTGTTCTGGTAATAATCCTGACTTGGCTAAGTTTAGTGGAGATGGAGAGCTATTATGGAGTAAGAGTTATACGGGGACTTATATTCCTACTTCTATGTATCAATTCAAAGAAGCGCCAAATGGCGATTTAATATTAGGGCGTTCTGTGAATGGCCCTGGTGCTTCGGAGGATTATTTTGTAATGCGAGTGGATAATACAGGAATGCCAATATGGACTAAAACCTATGATACAGGTGGAAATGATCGGTTCGGTAGGTTAACCAAATCACTAGATGATTCTTATATCGTAGTAGGTTGGAATAGTTTGGGGTCTGGAGACGATAGCAGCCTTATTCGCATAGACGAAAATGGCGATGTCATTTGGTCAAAATCGATTACTTATGGAGAGGACGATCAACTCTATGATTTGGTATCTGATGGTATGGGCGGCTGTGTCATTGTGGGTGGTTCTATTATCTCAGGAAATAGTGTGGATATATTTTTGGTGAATATTGATGTGAATGGCGATTGGGTTTGGGGAAGAGAGTATAGTGGTTTAGGCATTAATCCGCACGAATTTCCTTATTGTATTGCTAATAGCCCAGATGGTGGTTATGTGATCGGTGGAGAAAATTGGCAGCAAGGCGCAGGTGCGCCTTCTGGTAAGGATGGATTTGTGCTAAAAATCGACAGTGACTTAGAAGTAGAGTGGTTACAAAAATTTGATAACGCAAGCAATAATGAGCATCGAGTCCAAGATATCGTTTGTGATAATGATGGGAATGTATATGCTACTGGTTATGCTTGGATAGATGGCCAAAAAAGGGCTTTAATCCTCAAGTATAGTCCAAGTGGGGAATTACTATGGACAAAGGTACCTGAAGCTGGTAATTCTGGACGAGCTATACATTATACCGATCCTTTACAGAATGAATTGCTCTATACTACTGCTGGCGCTTTTTCAGATGGTTTTGGGGAAGCGGATATATTGATGCATCGTTGGACTTTAGACTTAGAGGACGCTTGTTATTTAGAAGATAAGGTGATTGTTGAAAAAACAGAACCATTTGTAGGATCAGATTGGAATCCAGGCCTTGTCAATATGACGGTTAATTCACAGGATGTTGCTGTTAATACGGAAGATTACGCGCTGGAAACGCATGAAGAGTGTGGTAGCTGTTGTGAAGTAGAATCTCAATTTGCTGCGAGTGATACAACTATATGTGTAGGAGATACTATTAGCTTCATCAACTTTAGCGCATTAGCCAATGATTATGATTGGCAAATAGAGGATGTGAATTTTTCCAATGATGACAATCCATCTTATCAATTTTTGGAGGCGGGTGTGTTTAGGATAGATTTAATCGCTAATAATGCAGGGATTTGCTCGGATAGCTCTGCGTTGGAGATTACGGTTTTGGATGGGCCAATTATTAATATTAGTGCTGATCAGACAATTTGTCAAAATGGGTCCGTTCAATTAGAGGCGAGTGGGGGCATTAGTTATGAGTGGAGTCCTATTGATGGCCTAAGTGATCCTTATATTGCGAATCCAATAGCTAGTCCAAGTGCCACTACTGAATATACCGTTACGGTAGATAATGGCAGTACATGCTTAGGCACTAATAGCGTGCTCGTAACAGTAGGACCGAATGCTGCTCCTATTCCTAATTTCACCATAGAATCTTCCTATTGTGAAGGCGACTTAGTCAATATTGTCAATAATTCTATTGCAGGGCCAGATGCTATTTATGAATGGACTTTCAGCAATGGCACCCCTGATTCTCATAGTGGAGAAAATCCACCTGCTATTAGTTTTCCTCAAGCAGGTGTCTACCCGATTGAGTTAATTATTAGCGATCCTCTTTGTGGCAATACTATCCTTGTTCAGAATGCGAATTTTTTCCCTCCTCCTATCGTTTTTGCAGGCAATGATACCAGTATTTGTGTGAATGAGGATATCAGTGGATTAATCGATTTAGGAGAGACAGGCATTACTTATCACACCTATCTTTGGGAGCCAGGTATAGGGCTTTCAGATTCTACGATTGCTGATCCTACTTTAGACTTAAGTTTTTTGAGTGAATCTCAGCAATACATTTTGACGGTTACGAATACGGTCAGTGAATGTATCAATAAGGACACCTTGGATATTATCCTTCTTCCGATTTCAGAAGAATATGATTCTATCTTTCTTTGTACAGGAGAATTTCACACCTTACCGAATGGGGAAGAAGTTGGACCTGGTGAATATAGCGAAACCTATACGGCAGCGTCTAACTGTGATAGTATTTATACTTGGGTGATCACGCAAACGGAAATTAATCTCGATGCAGAGGATACTTATACGATCAACTTAGGAGAAAGTATTGAGTTGCCACTTTTAGTAGATAGTAATGTCGATTCGCTATCTTATGAGTGGTCGCCTACGGAAGGATTGTCTTGTACGGATTGCCTAAACCCAATTGCTTCTCCAACGGAAACCACTATCTACACGATAACGATTAATAGCGGAAATGGCTGTACTATTTCTCAGGAAATTACAGTTGAAGTACTTATCAGAAATCAAGTGGCAATGCCGAATGCTTTTACTCCTAATGGGGATGGCATTAATGATTTATTCCGCATGAGTCAGGTTAATATAGCGAGCGTAAATTGCGCTGTCTTTAATCGCTGGGGACAAGTCGTTTTCCAAAGTAATGATCTCGACTTCGCATGGGATGGTTCCTTCAAGGGAGAGGATTTAGACGTCGGCGTTTATGTTTATTTTATGGAGGTTGTTTTTGAGGATGGGGAGACTTTGTTGAAGAAGGGGAATGTTAGTTTGATACGGTGATTTTAATGCGTAATGATTAATGTGTAATGATGAATTATATCCCCCTCCTAATAGTACGTATTTTCAAGCATTTTTCGGTTAAAACGTTCCAACTTTATTCAGTTAAAACGTTAAAAAATTGGCTTAGGGATGGAAGTGGTATGTGGCGTGATGAAGCAGCTTACGGCGCTTAGTGATGCGATGGCTGGCCCGCAGGGCAGACAAGCAGCACTTAGCAGAGTAGCTGCTGAATAGGCGCATGAGAACGGACAGCCCGACTGCTGCGCTTCGCTTGCAATGCGTAATGCATAATGATGAATGCATAATATTGGCTCGTGCTGCGCACTTGCCTTTAGGAAGCGCAGCAGGAAGCCCCAAATGAATGATGAACGATGAATTATAAATGATGAATATTTTTGCTCGTGCTGCGCAATTCGCCTCTACAAGTATATGGGAAAGCATAAAAAAAGGCGTAAGAATTCGAATGAACGAAATTTTACGCCTTTGTACAAATCTGAGGAATCTATAAGTTGAGTAGTTAAGTTAAGTTGAGTATACTTGACTCCTTATCTTCTTGGCTGTAAGGCTGTTGATATTTCGTCAAGAATTTACTTATCTAAAAATTATAAAACTAAAAGGTAAAAAATAAATAGTGCAGTTAAATATATTGTTTTTTGATTTTTAAAAATAGGTACTTAGATAAATTAATCTAAGCACCTAATTCTTATTGGTTGATTATGGATTAGTGCGGTAGGCACAATTGATTTACATTCCAATATGTACAAAGATGAAACCATCTATTGTGCCAATTGGACTCAAATAAAATCCTAAAAGATAACACTATGTTATACAGCTTATTATCTCTTTTACAAAAGAATAATAATTAGTGGTGATTTTTTTGGCAAGTGAATTGCCAAAGCTTTATGGCGAATAATATATACGAAATTTTATCGTATCAAACTTATATTGCCTTTACCAAAGACATCTTTAGTTTCACCACAGCTTTCGATGGTTGCTTTGTAAAACCAGACGTATACCCCTAATGTCATTTCTTCTCCTGCAAAATCTCCTTGCCAACCTCTATTGGTATCGGTGCTCATATAGAG
>JAHDDN010000357.1 GCA_020629335.1 Chitinophagales bacterium
ATTTGTGAAAAGTTGACGAAGCTATTTTTTGACTCATTAGGCGAAAGCCTATCCTGTAAGGAACGAAGGCATCGCATCGCGTTAGTGAGGCTTTTTAACGCAGCGAGGCGAGAAAATAGCCCCTCAAAATTCATAAATTTCGACTTGGTGGGCTGTAAATACCACAAAGATAAGAATAGAACTATTTTAATGCCTTATACTAAATCTCGATTCTTGTATACTTTTTGGTTTTCTTCTAATAGATACCACTTCGACAAGCTCAGCAGCACTGTGAAAGGCGCTCCTCGCTCAATTAAGTAGATAAACAAAAGCTTTCGAACAATATCGGATGGTTTATTTTTTGAAATTCTATCAGTTATTCAGTTCAAACGTTAATCAGGTATTTTTCGGCTTAGGGATGGAAGTGGTATGTGGCGTGATGAGGTAGCTTATGGAGCTTAGGTAGACGTAGGCTGGCCCGAAGGGCAGACAAGTATGCCTTAGCGGAATAGCTACCGAATAGCCACATAAGAACGGACAGCCCGACGCATTTTTAATTTTGATCGGAGGGCGCACACATAGGTAGCGCCCCTACGGGCCGATCAAAATTAAAAATGCGGAAGCCCCATAGAAAAGCAAAACTAAATCATGTTTTTTTATTGTTTATGTATTCAATTATTTATTTGAAAGGGGCGCTGTATTTTTTATTAATCTTCTTCGTTTAATAGTCTATCAATTGAATAATATCCTGATAATATGGCTCCTGGCACCCCCATTTGTTGGTAGGGGTCGTAAATTTCACCAGCAAAATAAACCTTCTTATCCAATGATTGATTGAGAACTTTCAAATGCGATTTTTTCTCTTGGATGGCTTGTGTCCATGTACCTTGAGTGAATTCATATTGTCCCCAATTTTCTAAAATATAGTCACCAGTATAGGTGGCAGAAGCTTTTCCGTCAAATATTTTATCTAATTCTTGAAGTACGTTAGAGATAATTTCTTGTTCAGACTTAAGGGCATAATATTTTTGAGTTTCATTTCCAACACACAAAAATCCTAATATATTGCTTTGTGCATCTTTCCCAAAAGCGATATCATAAAATACTCTTTCTCCATCCTTTACAATACAATTTATTGCATCGGGATAAAATTTTTCGGAGAATTTCAAAGCAAGCTTAAATCCTTGACGGAAAGTGACAGCTTCGATTGCCTCTCTTTTTTCTTCTTTCATTTCTGGTTTAAAAGTAATCATATTAGATTTCAGCACTCCAATGGAAACTGTCACTATAACTCGATCTGCTTCATAGCTATCCCCATTTTGGGTTTTAAGGATCACCTTATTATCAGAATAATCTATTTCGGCAACAGGAGAATTAAATTTGATTTTGTGCTTAACTGTTTTTGCGATATTTTGATTGACGAAATCGTACCAAGTAGAACTTTTGAATTTAGATTCTGGCATAAAATCGTACATAAATTTATTTTGCCAATTAGGACTGGGCTTGTATTTTTCTCCATCCCAATTGGCAGTACTTACTAGTTTATAAGGGATGAGTTCTTCATCTATTTGGTCGCCTTTTTTTCCTTTCAACACATTTAGTGCAATGGGAGCACTATGAAGCCATTCAGCCCCAACATCAATCGGAAAGTCCGCTAAAGTGGTATCTTTTTTTAGTCTTCCTCCATACCTATTAGTTGCCTCTAAAATGGTGTAATCAATATTGTTTTGTTCCAATACTTTTGCAGCTGCCAATCCCGATGCTCCAGCTCCAACGATGATTACTTTCCCTTCATAATTATATGTTTTATGTAAGGCTGTTTCTTTAGGCAGTTTATCTTTCGCTCTTGCTGCCCATTTAAAGCAGCCTGATAAGATGAAGGCTATTGCACTAATCGCTAAAACTGATAATATCTTGTGAAGCTTCATAAAGTAATCTTTATTATTAGGTTCTCCCTGCAAATGTAGTGGATTTTAAGCGTTTTCTTTTTCTATGCCTTTGTTTCAAATTTTGGTATCGTATAATTGAGAATCAAAACCATTGCAATATATGTAAATAATAGTGTTGGAATAAGCGTATTAAAGCCTAAATTAAATTCAGGAATACCAAAAGTTTGTCTTAATGATACGGATGCTGTAGAGAGCATAAACATAATTCCATAAATGAAGACGCCTATTATTGCCGCTTTGTTCTTAAAAGTTCTTTGTATGCCCTTTTTCGCTTCTTGCGCAAAGAAATACCAAAGAGCTATTGCACTAAAGATCGCTTCTATAGCTACTGCTAAATAAGGATTGGAGTCATAAAGTCCCAGCCCAAATTCGTGGGTATCTTCCCCAAAAATATAATGAGGGTGACCTGAGAAAAAGTCTAATACGAAGTGTCCTAATAATAGTATCGAACCTATTAAGGCTATTTTGTTATCCTTAAATAGAAGACGGCCAATGATAAAGATGATCAGCATCCAGGCAAGTTGCGGAAGTAAATCGTGACTGTACAACATATTGGCATACATTTCTGGTATAGTTGCATCAAAAGCATCGTCAGGTGTTGTATGCTCAAGACCTAAGTAATGAAAAATGAACCACAGAAAATCTTGTAATTGTGAAACAATCAAGAAAAAAAGCAAAGTTCCCTTTGGATATTTCTGATGAGCTATCAGAGCGGTTGAATAATGACCTACTAGCATAATGTTGAATATTTATTGTATTTTTACTATTGATTTGATAGCAAATATACAAAATCACTATCGTTTTGATAGTAATAATTCAAAATAAAATGAAAAAAACATTTCGTTCAGGATGTCCAATAGCTTCTCTTTTAGATTTAATGGGTGATAAATGGTCATTACTAATTGTTAGAGATATGCTGATTAAGCATAAAAAGACATTCAAAGAAATATCCGATTCTGATGAGGGAATTGCTCCAAGTATTTTATCTGCAAGATTGAAATTATTAGAATCCTATGCGCTAATCACTAAAAGTAAACTTCCCGAAAACAAAAAAGAAAACATCTACTTGCTTACCGAAAAGGGAATTGATTTGGCACCTATTATTGTGGAGTTTACTTTATGGGGGGATAAGTATATGCGAGCATATAACAATATAGATTCCATCCCTAATTTAGATGCCGATAAACCGATGATGATTGATGCTATTAAAAATAATTATACTGCCATGGTTCAGCAAATTTCAGATTAATTCAAGTATTGTTTCTCCTAATTATAGAACTCATTTAAAGTTTTATGGTGAAGCTGAAAGCCTGTCCTGTAAGGATCAGCTAAATTTTCGTAGTTCATAGTCAATGCCTTTATTGCTGCCCCACTGTTTTTTTGCTTGGATAAAAGTCATTTGCGTATTGATACTGATGATAACCCTGCCCCAAGTGGTCACCAACGATATTTAAATAGCAATCCTCTTTTTCGCCAAAAGGTATGATAACCAAAGGCTCTTTTAGGGCGACTTTTTGTATGGTAAAACCTTCAGGTAAAACAACATTCAGATTGGGTGTGCCTGTTTCGGTGGCGTGCATCACATAGAGATTGCCTTTGCCATCAGACATTTGATAAATTTCATTTTCAAAAACAACGACTTGGCATTTTTTGATAACTTTAACAACCAAATGTCCTTCTTCGGGTTTGAGCATATTCGTTTTGGAGGGGATAAAATCAATAGCGAGTGGTTTGGCAAGTTCCATCCAAGTGTAGCCCTTATAGTCAAGCTTAGTTTTGCAAGCTTCGCCTTGGCAGTCAGAAGGAGCATTTGGAGAACGTAAAAACAAGGTTTTGTTAAACATGATATGTCGGTCAATGTTCTTTTGCCAGGGCAAGCTTACCTTAAAATCATCCCATGCTTCTTTTGGTATCGCATTCTTGCCATCACTAATGATGACGAGTTTTTCCTTTATATTAATTAGTTCCTTTGCCGTTTCTAATTCTTGCCATTGAATATTGGCAGGCAATTCAAATACAGCTTTCGTGGCATATTTGATGCCCGCTTTTTCTACGGAGTCGAAACCGCAGGAAGTGAACATAAGCATTATAAAAATGCATATTTCGAATTTCAAGAAAAGTGATGCTGTATTTTTCATATATTTAATCTAATTTTCTGACGATATTTCATTGTTTTTAGCTACAAAAGAAAATCCCATCCTCACACAGATTTTACCGCCTTGCATAGAACAAAAATATTTTAAGTAGTTATACAAGGCATTTAAGACGCGAATAGCGCAGCTATTTAAGGAATAAATAAAGCAGTGAAATTGCAAAAAATCTGTGCAATTTGTGCAGTCCATGATTATTTATCTGGGCGGCTTATTCCGCTGTCCATTCTATTGGTTTGAGTATCATATTTAAAGGCGATCACCTACGCATAAGGAATCGGATACTCCCGCAAGACCGCATTTATATCTTCCAACAATTCTTTCGTAACCGTCATCTCAAACGCATCGATATTCTCCTTAAGCTGCTTCATGGTCGTCGCACCAATAATCGTCGAACTCACCCAATGAAACTGATCGATCCAAATGAGTGCTAATTGACTTGGAGTAATACCGTGCTTTTTGGCAACTGCGACATATTTCTTGACTGCTTTGTGTACAAATTGTTGATCACGGAAATTTCCGTGTCTTCCGGCAAAGGACCAGCGAGAACCTTTTGGCTTTTTGCCATTCGCATATTTTCCAGATAATACACCGCCCCCTAAAGGCGACCAAGGAAGGTAACCGATCTTATTGATTTCACAAGATTCAGTGACGTATGGCCAATCCTTGCTATGGATTAAACTAAATTCATTTTGAAGAGAGACCATTTTGGGTAAGTCATGATCTTTGGCCAGCTGCATATATTTTTGGATTCCCCAGGGTGTTTCATTGGATATTCCGCAGTATCTTACTTTTCCTGCTTTGACACATTTTTGTAATGCTTGCAGTACTCCTAACATGTTTTTCTCTTCCTGCTTCTCCTTAGTAGCTGAGAAATCGGCATTTCCAATCCAGTGTTTATTGAAATGTGGGTAATTTCTGTTAGGCCAATGCAACTGATAGAGATCGATATAATCTGTTTGTAATCTTTTTAAAGAATCATCTACTGCTTTGATGACTGCTTTTCCCGTGATCTTGCCACCTTTACGTACCCAAGGGACATTGGATCCTGCTATTTTAGAAAAGATCATCCACTTCTTTCTCTTTTTGGGATTGGCTTTGAAATAATTGCCGATAATTTCCTCCGTTTTTCCATAAGTTTCGGCAGAAGAAGGCACTGCATACATCTCTGCAGTATCCATACAATTGACGCCTCGATCCAGCGAATAATCTATTTGTTCATTGGCATCTCCTTGTGTGTTTTGTTTTCCCCAAGTCATTGTTCCAAGACAAACTCTTGAAACATTAAGCTTGCTACTACCTAGTTTGTTGTATTTCATTTTTTCTTATTATTTTAAGTGTTTATGTAAAAGTTTTCGAACAATTTCCGATGATTTATTTTCAACTTATATTCCTCCACGTTATAATACTTAGTAATGATAAATCCTAATATAGGAAATCATTTTTGATTAAGGGATGATATACAAGTAAATAATTAAGATGTTTTTTATTATTAGAGCGACCAGCCGGCCTAATGATAAATAACTGATAGCTAAGTGGTAGGATTTTTGCAATTATATAAGGCATTTAAGACGCGAATAGCGCAGCTATTTAAGGAATAAATAAGGCAATAAAATTGCAAAAAAATCCGTGCAATCTGTGAAATACGTGATTATTTATTTGGGCGGCTAATCCTGCTATACGTTCTTATGTGGCTATGCTACTCCTACTCCACTAAGGTCCGCTTGTCTCTTATTGG
>JAHDDN010000358.1 GCA_020629335.1 Chitinophagales bacterium
TCTTTTCCTAAACGATTTTACTCAAAAGACGTTGTTTTAAGAACGTTTTAACGTTGGGCTTGCTCTAAAAAGTCCATATTCGGTAAAATTCAAATCTTATTGTACATTGATAAATGTTTAAAATGTGTTTTTTCAGAATTTTACAAATATGACTTTTATTATTCTCGTTTGGTTTTTTACTTTTTAGAGCAGACTCAACGTTAAAAAGTTGAAACGTTCCAGTTGGCTTAGGGATAGTAGCGGTATGTGGCGTGATGCTGCGACTTACGGCGCTTAGTGATGCGAAGGCTCCTTAGAGACAAGCAGCACTTAGCAAAGTAGGAGCAGCATAGCCACATAAGAGCGGATAGCCCGACCCTTCCTGATTTTTCATCGGAGGGCGTACACATAGGAACGCCCCTACGGGCCGATGAAAAATCAGGAAGGGTAAGCCCCATATGAAATAAATAAAAATTATTAATTTTGTGATGACGAATCATTACATTGTAAAAACAATATATTATGTATCCAGAGCATTTGGTATTGCCGATGAAGGCAGAATTAACAGAAAAGGGATTTACTGATTTGAGAACTCCAGAGGAGGTAGATGCTTTTTTGGCAAAGAAAGGCACTACTTTAGTAGTGGTCAACTCGGTTTGTGGATGTGCGGCAGGAAATGCACGTCCAGGCGCTAAGTTAGCAGTAGAACATAGCCCAAAAACGCCTACTCAGGTAGGAACTGTGTTTGCTGGTTTTGATACGGAAGCCACTAATCATGCACGTTCATATATGGCTCCTCACCCACCTTCATCGCCTTCTATGGCATTATTTAAGGATGGAGAATTAGTGTTTTTCTTGCCTCGCCATTCGATTGAAGGTAGTACAGCTCAGATCATTGCGGGCGAATTAGCCGCTGCTTTTGATGAGCATTGTGACGAATAACAACAAAAATACATAAACATGTGTAGAGACGTATTGCTATACGTCTTTCATTGCAATGGAGACGCATCGCAATGCGTCTCTACATTACATTTTTAGGCTTGGGAAAGTTCTAAAATGACGTCATATTCTTCCTTAGTGACGGGCATGACGGACAATCTACTTTGACGTACTAAAGCGATATTTTCTAAGCGCTCATCCGCTTTTACTTGGGCTAATGAGACTTCATTTTTGAGTAGTTTACCTATTTTGAGGTCTACTACTACCCATCTTTCATCTTCTGTGGTAGGGTCTTGATAAAATTCCCTAACCACCTTACAAGTCCCTATGACTGCTGGCTTTTTGACACTTCTATAAAAGAAGACTTTATCTCCTTTTTTCATGGCTTTCAGATTATTACGCGCTTGATAATTGCGCACGCCATCCCAGTGATCGGTGCCTAACTCTTTGAAATCTTCCCATGTATATTCATGGGGTGCGGATTTAACTAACCAATAATTCATCTGTGTTATGTATTTTGAATTTCTACGTATAAATTTTTGGCGACCTTATTAGATATTGTCCTGCTGGCTGCGCCATTGATTTTGACTTCCTTTGTATCATCATATTGATGAGATGCCACAATGATAACCTTTGTACCTAAGATCAATTCGAGTTCATCTAAATAGCGTAAAAATTCTGGAGAGTGTTCTTTGACGCCAACAATAGTTCCGCATTGCTCTGCTTGGAGATCAGCCAGAATGATGCTGTGCTTATCAATAATATTTCCGTCTTTATCAGGGATAGGATCGCCATGTGGATCAAACTTAGGGTATTCCAAAAATTTATCGAGACGATCAATTAAGGTATCGGACTTAATGTGCTCTAATTGTTCGGCAATCTCATGTACCTCATCCCAACTAAATTCTAATTTAGTTTCTAGGAAAACTTCCCATAATCGATGATTCCGAATCAGATTCTTAGCTACACTAGTACCATCATCCGTTAATTGGACTCCTTTATACTTTTGATACAATACATAATTTTTCTCATTCAAGCGCTTAATCATATCCGTAACCGAAGCAGCTGTAGTTTGCAGTTTCTTGGCGATGGAATTAGTATTAACAAATTCTCCGTTTTTCTTTTCACTAAGGGAATAAATCGCTTTGAGATAATTTTCTTCTGTAGGTGATAGCATTCAATATGTTTTAGCTCGCTCTCAAAAATAGGCTAAGTGTTTTAAATACCCAAATAAAGTACTCTAATACGAAAGATTTACTTCAAATAACGTATTTTGGCGGCCGAATCAAGCAACGACTATGCAAGATAAAATTAATATTGCAATTGATGGCTATTCCTCTACTGGTAAAAGTACACTAGCCAAATCATTAGCTAAAAAATTAGCTTATACATACATTGATAGTGGAGCAATGTACCGCGCTGTTACACTTTATTGTATTCAAAATGACATTGATTACGAAGATGAGCCTGCTGTAGAAGCCGCTTTAGCCAATATTCAAATTGAATTCAAACAAATTGAAGGTGTCAATACTACTTTTCTAAACGGTAAGGAAGTGGAAGCACTCATCAGATCCAAGGCTGTTTCTTCTATCGTCAGTGAGATAAGTGCGATTAAAGGCGTCAGAGACTTCTTAGTAGAACAACAAAAAGCCATTGGAGTGCAGAGAGGAGTCGTAATGGATGGAAGAGATATTGGTACCGTTGTATTTCCAGACGCAGAACTCAAAATCTTCATGACCGCAGATTTTACCATTAGAGCTCAAAGGCGATTTGAAGAATTACAAAGAAGAGGTATCGAGATGAGCTTAGAAGAGGTAAAAGAAAACCTTTCGCATAGGGATCACATAGATACCCATCGTGCCGAAAGTCCCCTTTTTAAAGCCGATAAAGCAATCTTACTCGACAATACACAACTTTCTGAAGCGGATCAACTTCGCCTATGCTACAATATGGCCATACAATCAATAGAGCGACATAATACAGAGGAAGAAGAATAAATTTTGGGCGTGCCCCTTGCTTTATTTTTCATTCGCCTGTAGGGGCGGACCTATGTGTCCGCCCACGAATGAAAAATAAAGCAAGGGTCGGGCTGTCCATTCTTATGTGGCTATGCCGCTCCTACTACGCTAAGTGCTGCTGGTCTCTTTATGGAGCCTGCGCATCACTAAGCTACGTAAGTCGCAGCATGGCCGCCACATACCATTCCCATCCCTCACGCAATCAAAAATCAGCCAAAATATAACTTACTTCTAGCCATACGTTTAAGTAATAAACAAATCCCTTAAATATTTTTTGTGGAACACTCAAAAAGTGTTACCTTTGCAGGATTATTCTCTATTAGGGGGAATAATATTAAACTTATTTTTTCACTCGGTAATGAAAAAAAGATAGACATAATACTATTTTAAGTAGCTAAAGTTAATTATTTCGGCAGTTCTGATGGCCTCTTTTTAGCTTATCCTTCGTTGCTTTTCTTAGCAATAGCCCTGCTATTACTGGCGAAAACCGCCTTGGCTAAGCTAAAAATAAGCTCATCAAGAATGCACGAATAATTACCTTCAACTACTTAAGTATATACTATCCTATCATTACTAACAAATAGTCTAATTTTGACAGACGAAAAAGATTTACTTAATCAAGAAAACGCAGAAAATCAAGAAACTACAGAACAGGTAAAAAAAGTTGTAGTAGAAAAACCTGCTGCACATGATGATTACGATTGGTCAATTGGCAAAAGAGCCACTCATGATTACTCGGAAAGTGACATGCAAGAAATGCTGGATTTATACGACAGCACTTTCAAAACAATCAACGAGCACGAAATCATCTCTGGTGTTGTATCTGCCATCACTAAATCAGATGTTGTTTTAGACATTGGATTTAAGTCTGATGGTCTTATCTCACTTTCAGAATTCAGAGACACTCCCGATTTAAAGGTGGGTGATTTGGCTGAAATTTATGTAGAGCAAAAAGAAGATGTAAAAGGTCAATTAGTTCTTTCAAGAAGAAAGGCTAAGTTGATGAAAGCTTGGGACAACATTGTAGAGGCTCACAATGAGGACAAAGTTGTTACAGGTACGATTTCAAGCAAAACGAAAGGTGGTTTGATTGCCAATGTATTTGGTTTAGAAACCTTCCTTCCAGGTTCACAAATTGATGTGAAGCCAATTATCGATTATGATGCATACGTTGGCAAGAAGATGGAATTCAAAGTAGTGAAAATTAATGAAGCTATTAAGAATGCCGTTGTTTCTCACAAAGCATTAATCGAAAGTGATTTAGAAACACAACGTCAGGAAATCATTTCTAAATTAGAGAAAGGTCAAGTATTAGAAGGTATCATCAAAAACTTAACAGACTTCGGTGCATTCATCGATTTAGGTGGTGTTGATGGTCTTCTTTATATCACGGACATTTCTTGGGGTAGAATCAGTCACCCAAGCCAAGTACTTCAGTTGAACCAAAAACTGAATGTAGTGGTATTAGACTTTGATGATGACAAAAAACGTATTTCTTTAGGTTTAAAACAATTACAACCACATCCGTGGGATGTATTAAACGAAGAAATCAATATCGGTGCTAAAGTCAAAGGTAAAATTGTCAATATCGAAGATTACGGTGCATTCTTAGAAATCACTCCAGGTGTTGAAGGCTTAATTCACATTTCGGAAGTTTCATGGTCTAATCAACCAATTAGCCCAAGAGATTACTTCAGAATTGGTAATATGCACGAAGCAATTGTGGTAACGATTGATAGAGATGATCGTAAAATGTCTTTAAGTATCAAACAATTGACTCCAGATCCGTGGTCTGTAATCAGCGATAAATTCCCTATTGGAAGCAAGCACACAGGAGAAGTGAAAAATATCACTCCTTATGGTGTATTTGTGGAATTAGATGAAGGAATTGGCGGAATGGTTCACATCTCTGATCTATCTTGGACGAAACGATATAACCACCCATCTGAATTCACAAGAATTGGTGAAAAATTAGATGTAGTTGTATTAGAAATAGACCAAGAAGCAAGAAAACTTTCTTTAGGACACAAACAAATCGAAGAGGATCCATGGGATACATTCGCAGAAGTATTCCCAGTAGGTTCTATTCACCAAGGTACTATCATTAAGAAAGATGACAAAGGGGCAATCGTCTCCTTACCATATGGTTTAGAAGCATTTGCTCCTAACCGTTTCTTAAAGAAAGAAGAAACTAGTTCTGCTGTCTTGGATGAAACACTTGACTTTGTAATCCGTGAGTTTGACAGAAATGACAAACGTATCATCGTTTCTCACTCTGATGTTTGGAAAAAGCAGGCTGATGCAATAGCAAAAGCTGATAGCGAGAAGAAAGAAGAAGAGAAGAAGAAAATGAAAGAAAAAGTACAGAAATTGAACAAAAATGTTGACAAGTCAACATTGGGTGATTTATCCGTACTTTCTGATCTGAAGAAGAAAATGGAAGATGCAGAAGGAGAATAATCCTACTCTTCCTTAACAAGCAGATAAATATAAAGGCTGCCTCGAATGAGGCAGCCTTTTTTGTTTTTACGCCACCTATAACAAAGCTATCATTAATTAATTTAGAAATATTTCACATTAACATGCTTTATACTTTATGATAAAATAAAATATGACTTTTTATGGCTTTTAATTTAATACTTAACTTTATTGTATAACCCCTATTTCATTTTGGCTTATCAAATTCAAGTAAATATGTATATAGCTTGACAATTAGGAGAAATAATCAATAAATTCTAATTATTTTAGCCCATTTTTCCATAAATTTATAGTTGATTTTTTACTACTGAATAAAATTAATTTCAATTTATAAAAACAAAAACAATTTTGATGA
>JAHDDN010000359.1 GCA_020629335.1 Chitinophagales bacterium
CATTGAAATCGCCAATACCCATATCATAAGCCTCTGATCTATCATCAACGGTATAAACAACTCCTTCTAAAGTAACGGTTCCTTCAAACCAATCATAACCAGCATCTTGTACTACATTATTATACAATCCTGTACATTGCCACCAAGAAGAGTTGTTGCCTCCACCAGTAGCTAACACATCAATATAAGCTGTTTGACCACCATTAGTCATTGATCCAATAATAGTGGCTGTGCCATTATCATAAACCGTTAGGAAAAGATCATCTCCAGCTGCCCAGCTAGTAAATGGCCCTGAATCATCTCTTTGAAAATAGACTCCAGGTCCTGAGATTCCTGCACCTTCTAAACAAGCAGGTTCGACATTACCCATAGCATATATTTGAGTGATACCTTCGCAACAGACTGTTGCTCCTCCCAAGCTGGGAGTAATAGTAACAGGGCCGTCACATAGTGTTTGGTTCATCTCTAAATCAAGTGTACAGGCCTGTCCGTTTACATTTATACCTATTCCAAAAAACAGCATCATGAGTGCGATCATTTTCGCTGATTTTGACATCAATTTTATATTGTCCATCATTATTAAGTTTTGTGTATTTAAATCAATTGTAAGGACTTAAACACAGCTTTAAGAAAATAGGCTTGATGTTGTGGGGTAACTTACTTTCTTTTATGAAATAGTAATTTATATTTGAGGCTGAATTTATATTTGAATTAAGCAAGGAGACATTACTTACTTAAGCATCATCATTTTGCCATTAAATACTTTACCATCAACATTTGTCACTTGGTATAGGTAAGTGCTTGCTGGTAAAACTTTACTATCATTTGTTTCTCCTTGCCAGTTAATTGTTGAGCCTTTAGTATTGTAGATTAAGCTACCATTTAAATCAAAGATGCTTAGTTCTACTGCTGAATGACAGATTTGGCTATTAATCATCAACTCACTTGTTGCCTGATTAAAAGTAATTTCTGGTGTACAATTCATGATAGGGCGATCAGTAGTTGCTGCTGCACAATTAGCCGAACCTTCTGTGTGATTACCTGTCCATGCATTCGTATTTCCTGAACCTAAGGTTGTAATTTGATTCAGAATATTGATTTTGCCATTGTTAGCAAACACATCATCTGCCTTCACTAATTCTACTGCGCCATTACAGACGCCTGTATTTTTGAAGGTGAATAAAACAGTAGGTTCACCAGCAACATATTCTATATCAGCTGTTCCTAAGCTTGTTAAACCTATTGAGATATAATCAAAATTAGGATTAACATCAGGGCTGAATACTTCTGCATTCTTTGCCCAAACACCATTTACATCTTGAAGATCTCCTAAGACAAAACCTTGAGGTACAACTAAGCTAACTTGAGCTGTAGAAGTCAAGGCATCTTTATCTGTCCATGTATCTGATGATATTAGACTGACTTCATAAGTTTGATTTTCTAAAGTTACGCCCATCGTAACTTGAGCTTGGGTAGTAAATGTTGCTCCAAATGCTAATAGCAAAGTAAGCGCAAATAGTTTAATACTTTTCATATTTTTAATTTTAAAGGGACTCATGAGACCAATCCCATGAGCCCTATTTTGAGTTATTTTTTTTATTCTGGTAATTGCTCTGTAATGATGAAGTTCAAATCATTACTTGAGTTTCCTGGATGAGTTAGAATATTGAAGAACATAAAGTTCGGATCATTTTCTCCGCCTTGGAAGATGGCTTTACAGTTCATGTCTAAATCACCATCTACATAATCTTGTAAGATGAAGTTCGTTTGAATACCTGTATTAGAAGGAGCCGTTAATACATCAAAGAAGATTTCATTCATATCATTGTTTCCACCTTGAAAAATGATTCCACCTTCACTATCTGCATTACCTGCCCACAAAGCCATCATGCCGCCAATATTAGCTTGCGCATCTGTACCCCAAGTTGGAGTCGCTGGGTTGGTGAAGTCGATCATTGGTAAGGCTGTACCATTGAATGTTACTGGGTCAGCCGTCATAACACCTAAGTGGTTTCTATGACGAACTGCTACATAGTAGTTGCCAGCTGGTACATTAAAAGAAATTATCTCACTACCATTTGGCAACATAATATCACCATCTGCTTGTAGTAATACCGAGCATGTAGCTACGACTATTGAAGGATCGTTTCCATCTCTTAATTCCATGAATAACCAATCGACGATTTGATCACTTCCTACAACAGCCAATAAGTCTTCATCACACATTTCGCCTCCACCACCAATGTGTTGGAATGTTGGCATTGCATTATAAGGCTCTGCCATTGGCATCATATCATCTGATGTTAAATCAGCTCTCATGGCAAAGGTTGGGCTATTTTGAGCCGCCCCTTGTAAGGCTACTCGGCCTTCAAAGAATGCGCTACCGAATACAAAGATATCTTCGTAATCATGATCATCTTCATCATCATCTGCGGTATCTTGTGTACTGTCATTGTGGTTAGTGAAAAGATCATTTGGATCTGTAATATCTTCGCCATTATCTGATCCTGTATTGCTATCTGGAGTTGAATCTTCATCATCACCACTATCAGAAGTGATTTCAGCAAAGTTTCTGTAATAGCCTTTATCTGGGGTAGTCAAAATATTAAGGGTAAAGTCCATTGACATACAAGCATCTATAGCTAAGCCACTTAAATTCCAAGTGATTGTATTCGCAGCCATATTGTAAGATCCACCATTATCATCACTTACGTAAGTCATTCCAACTGGAATTTGATCTACTACTGTATAATCTCCTGATGCTTGTTCTCCTTGATTACAAACAGTAATAGTGAAGATGACATCATCTCCTTCTGAAAGTACTTGGTTTTGGTCTTGTGCATCTGAAATCTCTTTGATTAAAGCTAAATCATAAGGACCAGCACATTCTTCAAAACCTACCATAGTCATATAAGTTTCAGAACAACCTAATGGACAAGTAACAGTTAAGGTATACTGACCTGGCGTTGTTACTGTTGGACTCATATCAGTAGAGGTAAATCCGCCTGGGCCACTCCAACTAATAGTTGAACCTGTTGGTACTCCCATAGCCGATAACTGAGAATCACTGTCATCACAAGTAATTGGGCCATCATTATTGGCTGTCACATTATCAAGGCCTACATTAGCAGAAATTGTTTGTGTACAAGTTTGTGTTTCTAAACCCGCAACAGTAGGAGTTGCTGTCCATGTTCTAGTAATAGAACCATCACAGTTAATTGTTCCACTATCACTATCACTATAAGTAATATCATAATCACCAGCTGTAGTGCCACAAGCAATTCCGTCTGGTGTTAAAGGATCACCTGATACATGGAAATTGAAATCGCCATGTAGGATAGTTTCATCTAAAACGTAGTTAGTATTATCAGGCTGTAAGACAGTCATGATAGAGAACCAAGAACTAAAGCCAAAGATATTAGTATTACCTAAGCTACCACCTGTTCCGATTTGTGGAGCAGCACCTGTACTATTGACAATAAATTGTGCGCCATTAAATCCACCAGTTCCAGTAAAAGTACCTGTAAGAGTAGTATAGTAATACCAATCACTTGTATCTTGTGGACCTACACAACCTTCTTTCGGACTATCAGCAGGTGGTGTAAATGTTCTACCACTTAACTCAGCTTCAATCATAAAACCTAAGTTGTTGTCCAGTATATTAACAACAGTCATCATAATCATAGCTGTGCCATCTGCAAATTCTGTAAATTCTCCAGAAACCAGCTCATAATACTTACTTGGAGCATTAGGAATTAAATTACCTAACCATGTTGCATAATCAATCCCATTATTACAATTAGCTGTGCTGGAGATTGTTCTAACTACCGCATCAGGTTCATCACAATTCATAGTAGCCGAGCCTGTATTGTTAGGATCAGTAGCATTGGCTCCATCTGCACAAGTCAATGAAGCATTGGCTGGACAAACTAATTCACAACATTCAGTTGGTTCTGGATCGGGTGTAGGACAAGCTTCACCTCCACAATAAGTTGGGTAAATATTCCAAACCTCATTGCCATAATCGGTATAGTGAACATCATAAACTATATTATTCCAATCCATTGGAGATTGCATAGCTCTCCACATAGCATCAATGCTGGAATCAACCTCTATTGTTCCTCCACAGGCGGCTATAGTAGCAGTATATACATCGCCAGTAGGTAGCCACTCCCAAATTTCTGCATCACAAGTACCATGATTGACAATAGTAAGTGCGTTAGCATTCATTGATAGGAATAACAGCATTCCGAGTATCAATTTTCCTTTCATAATTTTATCGTTTGGTTTAAATAATTAGTCCTACCATTAGCAATGAACAAAAGAATAAATTCCTATTTGGAAACTCATTTTTTCGTTACCACTAAGCATAGATGTTGTGGGGTTTTACAGCTTCACTGTAAATCATGGATAAGATGAAGGAGGTTGAAAAGGGGTAATATCAACAGAACCTTCATTATTAAAAAAGTAGTTTTTTAACTTTATGTAATTACGATATTCATAATCAATAATAATTTGACTTATGAATGCATGTTTTTAATTTACGAGTTCTCTCATTTATTGTTTACAACGCGATCATTTTCAAGTCGCTCTAAACCAATTTTGTTAAAGCATTAAAGTATAGAGGGGGGAATACTATAATGCTTTCTAAAAAGTAAAATATCGGGTATTAAATCAGCCTAAAAAATTCTAAAACACTCTCACATAATAAAAAAACACAAGACATCAAAGATACAATCATATAATATTAGCAAATTTAAACAATAATTATCAAAAAATAGGATTCTATCTGAATTTTTATTTAAATAAATGGCATTAATTTACTTGCTAATAAGCCAGACATTCCCTTACATAGTGATTGACCCACAAAGCTTTAGACTCGCTTTCGTATTGAAGTAACAAATTTATCCAATAGGCTATTTATGTCTTTTCTAAACAAAAAAAGGGTATTGGAATTAACCAATACCCTTTTGACGTATTTTTTTGAGGTGTTAATCTCCTATTTTAATAGGGTCATTTTACCATTAAAAGTTTGTCCATCTAAACTTGTTACTTGGTATAAGTAAGTAGCCGCTGGTAAAACTTGATTATCATTTGTTGCTCCTTGCCAGTTGATTGTTGAGCCTTTAGTATTGTAAACCAGACTTCCATTCATATCAAAAATATTCAATTCGATTGGATAATTACAAATTTGGCTATTAATTACTAAGGTATTAGCTCCTTGATTGAATGCAATCTCTGGACTACAATTTAAAATTGGACGAGTTTCACTAACTGGCTGACAGTTCGCTGCGCCTTCCCCGTGATTAGCTGTCCAAGCATTTGTATTACCTGATCCTAAAGTAGTGATTTGGTTAATGATATTAATTTGACCATTACCCACAAATGGGTCATCAGCCTTCACTAATTCTACAGGTCCATTACAAACACCTGCATTTTTGAAGGTAAATAATACAGTAGGCTCCCCTGCTGTATATTCAATATCTGCTGTTCCTAAGCTTGTTAAACCAATAGATAGATAATCAAAATCTGGATTAACTTCCGGACTGAATATCTCAGCATTCTTAGACCAAGTACCATTTACATCTTGAAGATCGCCTAAGATAAAGCCTTGGGGTACGACTAAACTTACTTGAGCGGTGGAAGTTAAGGCATCTTTACCCGACCAGGTTTCTGATGGGATCAAGCTTACCTCATAAGTTTGATTCTCTAAAGTTACGCCCATAGTAACTTGGGCTTGGGTAGTAAAAGTTGCTCCGAATG
>JAHDDN010000360.1 GCA_020629335.1 Chitinophagales bacterium
TTTTAAAGCTATTTTTTCCTTTATATAATTGTCTTGCATACTGACAATTATGTTTCCTTTTTGTCCTGAGTCTGAGCTATTTCCCGCTCAGACTCTTTTTTTTGCAAATATGTTTCTTATATTGTTCTCTTTTGAAGATAGAAAACGCCATTATTTGCAACGAATACGCTATTAAAACAGACTTTATTTTAGAAATAAGGAATTAAGGAAATTATGGTCAATAAGATAGTTTTGATATGGATGATAGGTATGTTAATCACAATTCAGTCATTAGCCCAAGAAGCAGCTAATGATTGGATTAATTATGATCAAACTTACTTTAAGCTAAAAATTAATAATGAAGGGATTTATAGAATCCCTTACAATTTATTGATAGGAACAAGCTTGCCCTTAGAGGCAACGGGCTTTCAGTTATGGCGAGATGGCCAGCAACAAGCGATTTTCGTTAGTACAGATAATACCTTTGGTCAGGGAGATTTCATTGAGTTCTACGCTGAAGGAAATGATGGTCAACAAGATACCCCACTATATCCAGATAGCAGTTGGCAAAATAATACACAAAAAAGCCTTTTCTCAGATACCGCTACTTACTTCCTAAGCTGGAATGATGAGCTTAGCAATGAGCGTATTCTAAGCAATGATAATGAGCTAGTAGACCTACCTAGCAAAGAAAGTTTTTTTTGGTATCAAGATAGATTGAATTTTTCGGATTTATATCACAATGGTAAAAGCCAATACTTAGCCACAGACTTTGTACCAGCAGATTGGTATGATTTAAGCAAAGAAGCCTTAGCCGATAGTGCTCTTAGTTTAGCGAAAGATACCCACTTTAGTTATTATGAAGAAGGGGAGGGCTGGTGTAGCCAGTTGATTACTCCAGATCAAGCAGGAGTCATTGAACTCAATACAGAACACTTATATACAGAAAGCGGCTTAAGTGCTAATATAGCATTAGATGTACTCGGACAAAGTGATGATATCACCACTAATCCAGATCACCATGTCAGAACAAGAGTCAATGGTTTAGTATTTAGTGACATCTCTTTCGATGCTTATAATCGAGAATCAGTCAATTTTGAAGTACCTAGCATTTTGATGGACGAAAGCAATACCATAGAAATTACTTCTTTAGGAGACTACTTTGCCTTTGATTATAATAGCATTGCTTTTTTAGATTATACTTATCCAAGGGATTATAATTTTGATGGGGTAGAAAAACTCCGTTTTGAAATTGAAAATATCGATAGCACTCATCAATACCTTGAGTTAAGCAATTATAACGAAAGCATACTCCCACCCATTCTCTATGATAGAAGTACTAAAGAGCGATTGATAGGGGTGATGCAAGGAGATACTGCCCAATTTCACCTAAGTCCAAGTGATGGGACAAGATCAGTCTTTATTACCAATATAGAAAGTGTACAGAGTTTGACCACGATTGAAGAAGTTAACTTCACCGATTATACGCAAGCGACTAATCAAGGAGATTACATCATTATTACGCACCCCTCTCTCATGGAAGCAGCCGAACAATATGCTAATTATAGAGGCAGCGGACAAGGCGGCAATCAAGAAGTAGTTATTGTAAATGTAGAAGAGCTTTACAATCAATTTAGCTATGGTATTCATAAGCATCCTTTAAGCATTAAAAACTTCTTACATTTTGCGGCGGCTAATTGGCCAGCAGTTTCTATTGACGTATTATTGGCGGCTAAGTCAGTGATGCATAAAGAGCAATTGATGAGCGAAGCAGCTTATGATGCCTGCCTCGTACCATCTTATGGCAATCCAGCCTCAGATTGGGCATTTATCTTGAATGCAGATAGCCTAAATTCAATCAATATAGGGCGTATACCTGCTGCTGACAATACTGCTTTAGCCAATTATTTAAGCAAGGTGATTGCTTATGAGAATCCGATTGAAGATTGCGATTATGCGGCAGATGCATGGAAGCGTCAAGCTAGCCAATATGCACATGCCTATGAAACAGCAGACTTGGCGGTTTTCGAGCAAATGATGAATGGCCTGAGTACGGCATTAGACAGCATTGATTTCCCATATCAATCAGCCAACTATACCGATCTAACAGCCGCTAATGAATTAGCAAATTTCCCTACATTAGTAGAAGAATATAATGATGGCTTAGGCATCTTACATTATTATGGCTATGCTTTGGACGATAACGGTCAATGGGCCAGTAATTTATCAGCCAATCCATCAGATTATGATAATGCAGGGCGTTTTCCAATGATTATGTCTCATAGTGCATATGGCGCTAATGTACATCAAGCCACAGATGAAAGCATGGCCGAGCAGTATGTATTAGCAACAGATAAAGGGGCGATTCTTTATTGGGGGTTTAGTGAGGAGGCTTATTTCTATACAATGGATAGTTTAACACAATCCTTCTATGCGGCTATAAGTGATAGTTTGTATGGATCGAGTATAGGTCAATTAGCAGAAGCGGTACTAAATACCACAGATAGCCTCAGCCAATACCAACAAAAAACAATAGACAACTTTCAGTTAATTGGAGATCCAGCTATAAAGGTCTTTAAGAATATAGCTGGTGCGGATTATACCGTAGCGGCTATACAAACAGATATTTACTTCGAGCCAAGCGAGATTAGTTTAGAAGATGAATTCTTTTATTTGAATGTGTTGATTAGTAATATAGGGGAGGGGCTTAATGATACCATCAATGTACTGGTAACTTATGAAAATGCAGATACAGGAACCGAAGGAATTGTGTCTAATATACCCGTTTATATGGGAGCTGCTAAGGATACTTTATTGAGTCTATTAGTAGCTAATAGTGAAAACTTGTTAGGAGAAAATCAATTCGTTATAGCACTTAATAATTTAGCGGAGGCAGAAGAAGATTGTTATGAAAATAATATTTTTGGAACGACTCTAACGATCAATGAAAATATATGTAATGCTTTAGTTTATATTGATGACTTACTGGATTACTATTGTTATTCTGATCCATTAGTCCAATTGAATGCCTTTCCTTTGGGGGGGGAATTTAGTGGAGATGGAGTAGAAAGTGATGATCAGTTCAATCCTTTAGGCGCTGGCGCTGGCACTCATGTGATTAGCTATACTTATACGGATGGCGATTGTGAGTATTTAGTAGAAGACTCCGTAGAGGTATTAGTGGGGCCAGCTCCACAATTAACAGAGACGGGTACTTTATGTACAACAGGCTCTGTTTTGCTAACATTAGATCAGGAGTATGAGGAATACTTATGGTTCCCGAGTCAAGATACAGGCGACAGCTTACTAGTTACACAAGATGGCGTTTATACGGCTATTGTGACGGATAGTTTAGGTTGTTTAGCCAATACCGCAGTGGTGATTGAGCCTCCATTTATAGAAGCGGAGATCACATCCAGTACAGGGGAATTTGTCATCTGTAGTGGTCAAAGTATTACTTTAAATTTAGAAATAGGCCCAGGAGTTTTTAATGTATGGTTTCCGTCAGAGAGCACAGAAGATGAGATATTGATTACGGAAGCAGGAGAATATACTGTAGAGTTGATTGATGGCAATGGCTGTCAAGATGAGCTTAGTGTTACGATAGAGGAGGT
This sequence comes from Chitinophagales bacterium, assembly GCA_020629335.1. The sequence goes on from JAHDDN010000360.1 coordinate 3,594, forward strand.
AGAACCCGCTAGCCCAGAGATCATATCAGATACAGGAGTCTTTGGCATATGTGAAGAGGGTGGTTCTATCACTTTGAGTTTAACAGAAGAGTATGATACTTACGAATGGTATTACAATAACACCCCTTTGAATTTGCCAGTTGATCAAAGCGATTTAGCTGTCAATGCAGAGGGCTATTATTATGTCGTGGTCAATGATTTGAATAGTTGTTTGGTCAGTAGCGAATTAGTAGAGGTGGAGATAGGGCCCATAGAAGAGTTTAGTTTGAGTTATAATGATCCGACGGAAGTATGTGAAGGGGATTTTATCGTTTTGAGTACTGATGAAGAATTTGCTTCTTACTTATGGTCTAATGAAAGTACAGGGGCAACAGTAGCTATTAATAGTAGTGGTACTTATTCTGTGACGGTAGAGAATGAGCTTGGCTGTGTATTGACACAAAGTGTTGATTTAGCCTTTGCTCCATCTCCAGAAGTTTACTTAGGACCAGATACCGCCATTCAGAATGGACAGACTTACACTTTAGACGCTGGAAATGAAGGAGCGAACGTTTCCTATTTGTGGTCAAATGATGCGACTACGCAGACGATAGAAGTAACAGAGGGAGGCACTTATTCTGTTACAGTTACTAATGATGAGTCAGATTGTAATGTAAGCGATGAGATATTCTTGGATTTTTTGACAAATATTCCTCAAAATTTAACAAGTTTTTGGCAAATTTATCCTACATTAGTATCAGATAAGCTAAATGTTATTCCAGCCAGTCAGCAAATGAAGGCTTATACGTTGGAGATTTATGATATTCATGGCAAGTTATATCATTATACAGAAGCAAGTGGGAATGAAAGATTGACTATAGAGTGGGGGAGTGATGCCAAAGCAGGCATGTATCTGGTGAGAATCGTCAATGAAAATGGGGAAGTACAAAAAATACAAAAAATCATTATCAATAATTAACAGACAAGGGATAAGTTAAGGGATCGGGAAACAAATTACCTAATTCCTAAAATTAAGCACTTATTCTATTGATCTTAATTAATCCAGTTTTTCAATTGAATTGTCAAGCTGTTCTAACACTTTTAATTATATTTTTTAATGGGGAACATTCTGCCCTTAATAGGGGGAATTTATTGCTAAACAAATAATACTTTGCGTGAGGGATGGAAGCGGTATATGGCGTCCATGCTGCGACTTACGAAACTTAGCTGTATGTAGGCTGGCCTGAAAGGCAGACAAATACAGCTTAGTGAAGTAGGAGTAGCATAGCCATATAAGAGCGGACAGCCCGACCCGTAGGGGCACGCCCATATTTATAGAACTCATTTAAAGTTTTTCTGCTGGCTTAGAAAATCGCTAATTTCCCGTATTTCTGCGTTATTTTATCGGCCCGTAGTGCTGCTATGGACCTCAAAAATGCCTTGAACTACGGAAAATTATCTGATTTTCAGCTTCATCATACATAAAACTTTAAACGAGTTCATAGCAAAAATTGACACATTAAAAATTAAGTTGGATTAATTAAGATCGGAACATTGGTATTGATTAATTTAAAATCTTTAAGATTGAAATCTTTTATGGCTCGTAAAGGGGATTGGGATATTACCCAAATGCCTATTGAGCACACACCCTTTGAATTGGATCTTACTATTAGTAGTAATGATTTTTTCCGTATTATGCAAGGCTTGATTCCAGCCTCTATTTCAGACAGATGGTTTATTTATTACAAGGATAATTGGCTCTATCTTCATAGGAGTTGGACTGGTCATTGTATATTCCAGTTACGATTTCAGGAGCGAGAGGGCAATTATAAGGTAGTAGGGGCGATTGCGAATCGACATAAGCAGCAGTATAAGAGTAATGATATTACTTTAGATGCTGAGATTATTAAGTTGGTGCTTTTTAGTCAATTGATAGGTAAGCCTTATCGATTGTCGGATAAGTTTCAAGAAGTGAAGCGTCCGTTTAGTAGGGCGTGGGATATAGTAGGCCCTCTGCGTTGGCAGAGTGCGTTGGTAGTAAACGAATATGTGAGATAGTTGTTAATCCTACCAAATCAAATTAGAAAAACGATGATGAGATATATCAGTAGTTGCCTCCTTTTGGTGAGTGTATTATATTTTTCTTCTTGTGGAGAATGTACCTGTGATCACAAAGCAAG
>JAHDDN010000361.1 GCA_020629335.1 Chitinophagales bacterium
ACATTGGGCGGCCACAAGGGTCGCCCCTACTTTTTACAATATGGAATTATTAAAAGGGATCAAAGTAATTGACTTTACTCGTTTATTACCAGGGCCATTAGCGACACATATCATGGCCCAAATGGGGGCAGAAGTGATTAAGGTTGAAAGTCCTAAGCGCATGGATTATGCTCGATTTATTGGCCCTCAAAAGGATGGTGCCAGTACTTTATTTCATCAACTCAATCACAATAAGGAATCGCTTATTCTTGATTATAGTTCAGAAGAAGGAAAAGCAAAAATCATCTCTTTAATTAAGGAAGCGGATGTCGTCATTGAACAGTTCCGTCCAGGTGCTATGGCTGCTTGGGGATTTGGATATGAGGAACTAAAAGAAACCCATCCCAAATTGATTTATTTATCCTTGACTGGTTATCCGCAGGATGGAGACTATAGTACTGAGGCTGGGCATGACTTTAATTATTTAGCCTATTCAGGCATTATGAGTTTGCTTAAAGATGAGAAAGGAAAGCCAGTGGTACCTGATACACAATTAGCTGACATCAGTGGTTCTTATACCGCTGTTATTGCGCTACAAGGCGCATTGATTCAGCAACTAAAAACGGGTAAAGGCGCTTTACTTAATGTATCTTTATCTCAATCTATCACTCCTTTTTTAGCCATTCCTTACAGCCTCCATACTGGACAAATGGATCATCGATTATTCAGTGTCATCAATGGCAATACTACTGTCAATTATGCGGCTTATGAATGCTCAGATGGAAAATGGATTTCCTTAGCCGCCATGGAAATAAAATTTTGGAACAACTTCTGTGAAGTAGTTGGCAAGGAGGAATGGAAGCGTTCAGGAGAAATGGAATTATTTAATCATCAATTTGATAAAAAATTAGTAGTCGATTTATTTCTAACAAAAACAAGAGATGAATGGACGAATACGTTTAAAGGAAAAGATGTATGCGTAGCGCCTATTTTGGAGGTAGAAGAATTAGAAGCTCATCCTTTCCACCAATCCAATCAAACTTTTGAAGAAATCACTACACCAAATGGAGATCAATTAAAGACGGTGGCTTTGCCGTTTAAAGTGATTGATTAATAGCTCAAATCATAAATTCTTGATAACATATCTTTTTCTTTTTTGGGCACATCCATGCGCTCGTAAAAGCAGGCTTTATGCCCACCCAAATTAATCATTCATCATTATGCATTAATCATTAGCCGAAGGCGCATGGTCGGGCTATCCGCTCTTATGTGGCTGTTCGGCAGCTACTTCACTAAGCTGTACTTGTCTGCCACTGCGTGGCCAGCCTGCGTCCAGCTAAGTTTCGTAAGCTCCCTCTCGACGCCACATACCGCTTCTATCCCTTGCGCAGGGAATCAATAACTAGCATTCCCTTCCTATTAACTGTATAGTTTTTGCTTTACATTTTCAATAACATTAGACACATTGTCATTCATTCTAACAATTTCAGGTAAATCTTTATTCAGCCAATTAATTACAGTTAATATTTCTTGATGTATTTTCTCAATTTCATTTAAATTCCAAGTAATAGGTTCGTGATGAAAGATTCTATTTCGAAAATTCCTAATTTTATTAATTGGTGCTGATACCTTTTTTCTTTTTCTATTCTTCTTTTCTAAATATGGGAATGCTTTTCTAAGAGGCTTCCACAAGACTCTTTCATACTCCGTATTTAACAATCTAACCCAAAATCCTAAACTTAATTCTGCTACTACTTTTGAAGATGTCAATTGTTCATTTCTATTAATAATATGCCTTTGAGCATTATTAATACTATCATTTAAATTTCTTAATCCAGTTGTAGAACCTATTCTAAGATACCAAGCATTTGTACCAAAGTATTTTACCAATTCTCTATTCATACTATTTCTAAATGCTATTTCAAAAATTGATAATATTGGATAAAAAGACTCCGAAAGGCTGATATTTAGATGATAATGTTCTATCGCTTTTTGATCATTATCATATCTTTCAAAATATTTTTTCATTCTTTCACTTGAAAAAACTTTCTCATAAAATTGCTTATCCATAATTATTCATTTACATTTGCATTAGCTGTCCCGGTAATTCCTCTCCCAGATATTTAGATGCTGGTGATGAATCCGGGTTTTTTTGTTGTACATTCCCGCTAAATATTGAAGAACTGGTCTATAAATCTTTTAAACTTCAACCAACTCTTCTACACTAAAGCTTAACTCATTTAGTAAATCAACCGCTTGATCCCAATTATGAATTTGCCAATTTTTATCTTTTTCGGCAATCATGATTTTCTTGGAATCAGTAAAAATCCAAATTACTTTTTCTACACCAAAATTGAGTAGTTCGTCAGTTTTTTGATGAAAATAGCCTGAAGAATCTTTTACTTCTTCTAATTCTGCTTTAGTATCAATTTTAATAACAATTTTGGGTACTATAGATAGGTATTTATTAGTTGGTGAGAAGTCTTTTAATTTTTCTGTTTCCAAAATAGCTATATCAGCTGCTCGCCAGCCTTTATCTTTAAATTGCAAGCCAACTTCATTGGTTAAGACTTGGTAAGAATCTCCTAAATTAGACATCAGCAGATAAACTAATTTGGTGATAATTAAGGATTGTAAATAACTACTGCCCATTAATTCCTCGATTTGCTTCTGACCTTGCAAATACTCCTTATAGCCTTTATAATATATAGGCTTCCCATCTACCATTTCGTAGATTAGATGTTTAGGAATATTTTGGTGATTATAGGTCATAAAATGATGATTTAATTGGCTTTTACATTGATTAAATAGATTTAGCAAAATAAGTCTTTCTTTTCTATTTTTCAAGTAAAATAAATCCTCTATTGGTTCAGTTTATAAGTTTCTGACAGTTAAGTTGTAGGATTTTTACGATTATACAAGGCATTTTTGAGGCCCATAGCAGGGCTACGAAACGAAAAAATAACGAAGTAGAATCGTAAAAAGACAAAACTTGGGCTGTCAAGAACTAATAAATTGAACCACTATGCATTCTCTGTGATATAATCAATTTCTTTTCGAATGCCCTTTTCTATCTCTACTGCTACAAATTCAGCCAGCTTTTTACCGATTAAAGGAATATCACAATATACTTCACAAATGCACTCTATGATCCATTGTTTTTTTTTGTGCTTTAATAAAGTTTTCCCTTCTACTCTGATAGGGAGTATGTCGGTGACTAGCTTAATATCACATTTGTAATTACCTTTCTTTTTCTTTTTCCAGACTTCTGTTTGAGTGATTTTATTCCAGGGCTTGATGAAGTTTTTAAAGATACCAGGAATCTCAGCGCTATCTTCTCGTGTGATTTTTACTTTCTGATGATCTTCATCTTTTGCCTTTACCTTGACTTTTACGTTGCGAGAACCTAAAGCTTCTAATTTAGCTTTGATTACTTTTTTATCGGTATAAAATTTTCTAACGCTTTCAATATCTTTTTCTAAAGGGTGTTTTAAATGAACTTTCATAATTTAATTTTTGAGGCGAAAAATAACACTTATTTTTTTATCTAGTATAAACATCAGCAATGATGGCATCATCTTGATAGATTCGGTCTCGCTCCTCTCCTTTTAGATCTAAATCGGATATCGCTTTCGCTTTGCTTGGTCTATTGAGTACGAAAAGAAAAAGCATAATCAATGCGAAAGCCAAAAAGATAAAATCACCTGTAATCATATAAAATACCGTACAAGCTAAAGCTGGCCCTTCAATAAGTGCATACTTCAGCACCATAATTCCTCTATACATGCCTACTTTCTCCGTAAGGCTTTCAATCTTTTGGGCATCTTTGAGTCGTTTATTAGTAATAAAGGAGCCTAAGGTTAAACAACTCACCGTCAATGTTAAAGCAACGATCTGTAAGGTAAAGCTAAAAGAATCATCTCCGTCTACCACTTTAGTCTCACTGAAGTTTAGGTAAATAGCTACTATCATAAACATCAATACTCCTACAATCAATGCTAGGTGTAATATATTGAGACTGTTAAAAAATTCTTTAGAAGTCATCTGCGTTTTAGAAACTGCCATAGTTTTTAGGATTGCTTATAAAACAAAAGTAAGATAATTTACTTGTTCTTCATAAAAAAAGAGACGCCCAATAAGGACGCCTCTTGCTTAATCTATATGTGGACAAAATTACATCGCATAATTCTTGATCGTTAATCCATTCTCTGCTGCCCAAAGCTTGATGACTCTTTTGGAGACACTGCTTGGAATAGCATTTTTGATAGATCGAGCTTGAACCACACACTTGTCTTTAGTTACCTCTATGGTTACCAAGTTTTCGAGTGAGCCACCTTTAGGCTTTAATTTCAGGGTGAAGATAGCACAACGGCCTTCTTCACATCGGAATGCGTAAGAACCTACACAGTGTCTCATCGTACGACCTTCATCGGCTAATGCTTTAGCAGATTTCAAATGGCGAATCGTATATATTTTTCGCCCTTGACCTACTCCTTCGAAGTATTCAAATTGGCGGATACCGAAAGATGGCCACTTTTTGCTATACTTCTTCCACCAATCTTTATTGGTTTCCCAATATTCTTGTGCATCTTGGGCTTGAATATCAACGACTCGCTGATTATCTTCTAAATACTGAAACAACTCTGGTGTACGTGCCATATCAGTATGCCATTGTTCAACCGCTGCTAATAATGTAGGAAGCGTACGACGCTTCATCGTTAGCTTTGGAAGTTCAGGATCTAATACCTCATTTCGCTCTCGACCTCTTCTTCTCAAGAAACGCTTGCTGTATAGAAAATCAATAATTGGATTCACTTGGTGAATAGCCAATTTGTCTTGATTGGCTACTAAGAATCGAATAACAGAAATCCAAAAATTATCTTCTTGGAAAAACTCACTCATTACTGTTGTCGCTAAGTTTAAGGCTAAGTTATTATCACCTCCTAAAGAGCGAACTTGCGCCCAACGCAATGCTTGAGTAATTGTCAGAGAAGTTGGTGCTTGCATAAAGTAATGAGCTGATTTCTTACTAATAGGAAATGGTAATCCGCCCGCATTTCTTAAGCTTTGACCACTACCTATTAATAAGTACCAACCGATATGTAAATCGTTGCTATTAATCCATGCCTTATCCATAAAATTAGGCATCTCATAACGAACGAATAAATGACGAGTTAAGGTACCGATAAACTTATCTAAGTTACGACTCTTGGATGCTCGCCATTCTTCTAATGGACGAATAAAGTGATAGCGCTCACTGTAAATATTATAAAGCGCCTCTACATGCAACATACTCGTCAATAATCGGCTTCCTCCTAAATCTGCTATTGTTCTGAAATAATGATATACTGCATCCTTGTTCTTTCTGCTTACATTTCTAAAGATTTTATGCAAGGCTTCATAACCACTATTCGGCGGTAATACATTACTGCTTACAGAACGATTATAGATTGCCTCTAAAACTTTCAGAGGACTTTTGAACAGTTTCTTGCTTTGACGACTTTGATGAATCGCCGCTCTAAAACGCTGTTCTTTTTCTTGCTCATATCGAGCAAGGGCTTGACGTCTAAGTTTATTTGCCATAGCTGTAAGTTTCAAATGGTTATCACATTAGCATAGCTTACCTATAAAATTAAACGCTTTCGTTTATTAATAGATATAGCATTCCTATATTGAACTAAGGGTGCTTAGCTCACATTGCTAATAAAGAAATTAAATAATTGAAATTAATAAGGAGAGTAAGGGTTTGTTAGGGTT
>JAHDDN010000362.1 GCA_020629335.1 Chitinophagales bacterium
CTTCTGATATGGGAAAAAGCGAAACGATCTTGATTAAACTGAAAAACTGAAAAACGTTGATAACGTTGAGAACGTTGGAACGTTGAGAATGTTGAGAATGTTGAGAATGTTGGAACGTTGATAACGTTTTGACTGACCAACTGAAAAAGGAATATACAAGTAAGGGCGAATTGCATTAGCACTCCCCCAAAAAATGCGCAAAGGATGGAAGTGGTATGTGGCGGCCATGCTGCGACCTACGGCGCTTAGTGATGCGCAGGCTCCAATAAGAGACAAGCAGCACTTAGCAGAGTGGGAGCCGCATAGCCACATAAGAACGGACAGCCTGACCTTTCCTATTTTTTCATCGGAGGGCGCACACATCGGTAGCGCCCCTACAGTCCGATGAAAAAATAGGAAAGGATGCGCCCTAAAAAAAATAAAAAAAGGCTGAGCAATCATTGGATCGTTCAGCCTTTTTTGTTTAGAGAAGAAAAAACTATTTACCTACTATAAATTTAGCTTGGTGGGTTTTGTTGCCTTCTTTTATTTGTAATAAGTACATTCCTTTATGTAGTTGATCAATATTGATTGGGTAATTAGTGCCATTGATATTGACGGCATTATATTGGCTCACTAATTTGCCTTGAATATCCAAAATGAGTATATCAACGCTTCCGTTTAATTCTTGCTCTAATTGGATGTTGATTTGATCACTTGCTGGATTTGGATAAATCGAGAAGCTATCAGAAATGATGTGATCTATGGTACCAACACCAGCATTAGGATCAGTCATTAAGGTCTCTACTTCATCACAAGCTTCAAAATCCTCATCAGATGTGACACAAGCACTATTGGTGACATAAACGGCATCGATTATAGATACATCATCAATATACCAACCATTACCTCCGACAGCACCATCAGTTCCTAAACGGAATCTGATTTGAACTTCTTCGGTATAGTAATCGCTTAAGTCGATGCGTGTTTCTATATAATCGCCGCTATTGCCGTGGAAGGCATCTCGGCCACTAATCGGGCTGGCAGGATTATCTTGAAGAGGGCCAACATATCCGTTGAGTGTCATTTTATCTCCCAAGTCTTCCCAGTCGTTTCCACCATCTGTAGAAATTTCTACTACACCACCATCCCAAGTTTCTTCTGTGTCATAGTAATGGTAGAAGCTAAGTGTGGCATTTGGCACACCAATAAATAGGTCGTCTAAGATTAAGTATTGATCTGAAGATTCTTCTACATCTTCTGCATACCATACACCTAATCCACTATAGGTACTATTATCAACGATGCTCCAATTATAATCAGCAATATCATTATCTATGCTCCAATTATCTGCTCCATTTTCTATATCATCTTCAAATCCTACTTGAGTGTATTGATCTGGTTCAAACTCTAAAGCAAAAGTACAAGTGATGGTTTCGCCTATCGCCATTGTTTCAAAAGTAAATTCTAAACGATCCGCATAAACAAATACTTCACAATCTGAAGATTCATCTACGAATTCTGCCTCTTCAATTAAGTAGTCAGTCAATTTTACATTGGTTAATTCGATACCAGTATTGTTGGTAACTTCCAGTGTATATTCTACGGCATCAGTTGATAAACTTTCACTAGGAGCTGTCTTCGTTAATCGGATAGCAGGCGAACATTCTACAGGCATTTCAAATGATTCGGTGCCATCATCTACATTATCGGTATTTCCTTGTTCGGCACCAGCTCCTAAACCTCTTTTAGCAAAAGCTTCCCAGATTAAACATTTATAAGCCCCTTCATAATTGATTTCATCTGCTAGTAAGATGGCATCTCTTGCATCCACAAAACCAGGATTACAAGGCTGTAACTTGAGGCCATCAACAAATAATCGCATAGCGATATTATTACCACCAGTGCCAGCGTATAAATCCTCATCATAGCCTTCCTGTTCAATTAATAACCAGTACATTTCCCAAAGCATAACTCCCCAAACGGAACCAACACCATGTGGAATAGCCTCATTGGCAATATCTCCATAAGTATGTGGATTGATATTCATATCGGTACTATAACGATAGCTTCTGATCCCCACTCCATTTACATTTTGTCCGATGGCAAAAGTACCATAACCACGTCCGTCAGTCCCTTCGGCACCTTCTTGTTGAGTCATGACTAAACCAATGAAGTCACTAATACCTTCACCCATTTGTTCATCATTACTGAGGCAACCAGTAGCCGCTGGGCCACCTGTAAGACGTCCAGAAATACCATGACCAAATTCGTGACAAACCACTCCGCTATCAAAAGCGCCATCTCTATTAGACGCAATACAAGGTAGTTCTATAGCAATATATACTTCTACACCAGGCATTTCTAATTTGATTTCATCGCAAGTTTGCTGACTAATCATGACTGCTGGAATAACGATATCATCTCCATCATCATCATCAGGTGCGCCCATTGGAAATGGATCACCTGCTTCATTATTACAAACTACTACGGCTACTGCTCCAGCATCTTGTGCATTTCTCACTTTGTCGAGAAAGAAACACTCACCTCTATCTATCAAAGCAATATTTCCTTCTACCTCATCCCCATTAATCAATTCCTCACAAGCCAAAGTAGGATTTTCTGTCCCATCATCCACCAATACTAATGTTCCTTCAATTGGATCGGTATCATCTGGAATACCTGTTCCAAAAGCCGCAGCAGAAATATTAATATCATCTGCTATTTCATCAGGTGCAGTAATTTCTGAAATAGATACAGGCTCTGTCGCTTGTCCCCACTCAAACATTTCGATACGAGGACTGAAGCCATCTGGAGAAGGAATAAATTGTGCATTATTCACAAAACTTCCATCTTGTATATCGGCATTCAATACATCATTTTCCTGTCCGCCAAACTCAAAATTTTCCTCTTGAAAATTACCACTTATCTCATCAAAGCCATACTCATACCAAACATCGTGCATGACATTAGTCCAGTAAAACATATTGGTAACGGCAGCACTTTGATTTTCGCAAGGCCCGCCAGTTACTAGCTCATAATCGAATTCTAAATTATCTCCCCCATCAGGTCGAAACCCACCTGTGTTATTAGCATCCTTATCTTCTTGCGCAATCACATTATTACCTCTGGTATCCGTAAAATCGGGATCTAAATCTCCATCATTATCATGCCAGCCGTAAGGCGAAGCAGTAGGAGCATCAGCCCAAGGTTCTACCACAAGAGCACGATCTCCATGATTGGGGCTTTCTACCCCAATTGGAAAAACATTGTAAGAATTGTCCACTTGCATAGCAGCCTTAGGAGAAGGCGAAAGAGGCGGTGCTTCCATACCTGGGGGAGTAGGATGAACAGGATCTAAACTACACTTGATGATACGATCTCTCTTATATAAGATAGTTCCATCAACTGCATCCACATGCATATCCCAAAGATGATGTCCGTAGAATTCTTCTACTGCAAATTTCCAAGCTAATCTTACCTTTTCATCTGTCATAGGGAAATACTCTAAACTAACTTCAATATCATGTCTGGAAATACAACCATCGCTCACTAAGACTTTCTCGTCAATTCCTCCAATTTGATGTAAGTTTTGAATTTTTTCCGTAATTCTCCAGCCCATTTCTTGCGCAGCACTTTCTACTGCTTGAATGGCGCTGATGCTAGGCGTTAAAGTATTGACTTTACTAGCCACATCATTAACAAATTGTCCATTCATATTGGCAATACGCCCATTCTTAAGCACATTGATATTCACATTCTTGTTGAAAAGGCCTATCCCATTATGCTGCTGGCGTACATAAACATGCGTCACGCCATTATGCTTGCTGGTATAGCTATCTGTGATCATGACAGATGCCACATCAGTTTTATTAGCATTTAGTTTTTGATGATTTTTTTGTAGATATTCTATAGCACTATTGACTGCTACTTCTGTAGACTCTTGTGCATTTAAACTCAAGCAAATACAAATAAAGGCACAGCTAAAAAGATATAAAATTTTATTACGATGTAATGTTTTCATAAAAATTAATGTGATTTATGGTGAATTGTTAACTCTAAAAATACAATTTAATCAAGGATTTGTTTATACAATATACGACTGATATGGCAACACTGTCATTTAACAGACTAGTAAGAGTACCTTAATTTGTCAGATTATTGCAATAAAACATACAAAATTGCTAAGTATAGGCAGCAAATATGGCTTTAAGGGCAACTTATCATTAAAGCAGCCCGTTTTGAATTTTGAATGCCTGTATTAACCTATAAAACCTATCATCATGAATTTAATGCATTTTGTTAAAATTTCGGCCCTTGTTATCTTCACAAGCTTATTGTTTACATCTTGTGCTAAAGAGGAATTAACACCCAAAGAAGAATGTGTAAAAACAGATACAGAACAAGTTTGGGTAGAGCTCACTAATCAAACTGATGAAACATTAGTCAACTTCACCTTAGAGAATGAAGTGATTGGAGATTTAGCTCCAGGAGAGAGTTTTTGTCAAGTAAAATCAAGTATTACATTAGATAGTACCATGCCCGTTTTAGATATGAAAGCAGCAATAGATGGGGAAGAAATCACTTCTTACTGCTTCTTTTGTGGCACGATGATGCATGAAGTAGCCGAAGGCGATTTTTATATAGATATCCAACTGATCAAAGGATATGAAGATGTCCAATTCCTAATGGCTCGTCAAGCTGAGCAATAGTTGATTCGTATATTAGTTAATTGGTGTATTAGTTTTGCTGATTCCCAATTAACTAATATACCATTTAACTACATTTGGGGCTTCCCATGCGCTCACATATGCGAAGTGCGTAGCACGAGCCCATTCATCATTCATCATTACGCATTTATCATTCGCCGAAGGCGCATGGTCGGGCTGTCCGTTCTTATGTGGCTATGCTGCTCCTACTTCGCTAAGTGCTGCTTGTCTGCTAAAGCCAGCCATCGCATCCCTAAGCTACGTAAGTCGCATCATGGACGCCACATACCACTTCCATCCCTAAGCCGATTTTTTAACTGAAAAACGTTTAAACTGAAAAACTGATTAACCGAATTTTTATAACTGAAATAACGAGTTTACCAGTTTATCCTACTTGCTCATCACTCATCACTAAATAGCGATGCTATTCGCGTCATAAATGCCTTGTATAATCGTAAAAAGACAAAAATTGGGCTGTCAAGGACTTATAAATTGAGCCATTAGGACGGCTGGCCGCCCCAATAAAAAAATCCCCTACTATCTTCCAATTGATAGTAGAGGATTGAATTGACTGTTTTTTACATACAGTGCTTAGCCAGTTATAGATACTGCTGGAATTAACTGCATAGTCCAAGGAGGATTTTCATGATTAATATTATGACAATTAAAACATAAGAGTCCTGAATTGGTCAGATAAAAATCAGTAATACTTGGATTTTTTTCATTATAAGCCTTAATCTCTTTGGCTCCTTGACTTTCCACTTTATCATAAGCCACTAATCGTCCATCGGCATCTAAAGTAATTCTTTGAATCTTTGGATAATTTTGCTCATGGTCACCTCTTAACTTCCAAATAGGATTACTTCCTTCGTAAATAGTTAAGTTTCCATTTATTTGAAAGATGAGATGAAACTTTTTATTCTCTGATTCGTATTTTTTGCCTGGTACTAAGCTTTCGCCTTTTTTTATAATGGCATTCAAATCAGAAGCTTTAAATTTCAATTGCCCTGTATTAGACAAGCATATTTCATAATTAAGATT
>JAHDDN010000363.1 GCA_020629335.1 Chitinophagales bacterium
AGTTGTTCAAATGAAAGTATCAGTCATTAAAATAGGTAATTCAAAAGGAATCAGGTTAGCCAAAACCCTACTTGAAAAATATGAAATAGGAGATAAAGTAGAATTGATTTTACAAGAAGATGCCATTCTATTAAAACCAGTCAAAAAAGCAAGAGCAGGCTGGGACAAAGCCTTTGCAGAAATGGCCAAAAATGGAGACGATGAATTGCTCATCGATGATATTTTTGAAGATGAAAATTTGGACGAATGGGATTAGTGTTAAATCAATACGAAATTGTAATAGTCAATTTAGATACAACTATTGGAAGCGAGATAAAAAAGACCCGTCCCTGTGTAATTTTATCCCCCAATGAAATGAATAAGCACTTACGAACAATTATCGTCGCTCCATTGACTACCCAATCCAAATCCTATCCAACTAGAATAGCCATTAACTATAAAAAGAAAAAAAACTGGATAGTCATTGATCAAATAAGAACCATTGATAAAAAGCGAATTTATCAAAAGAAAAGCCAATTAAAAAAGAAAGAAATCGAAAAAGTAAAAGCAATAATAAAAGAAACCTTTGTAGATTAATTTAAAATATAGGAGCGATCACGAAGAGCGATCATTCCGTACAGACGCCTACAGGCGTCTCCCATCTCCCATCACTCAAACTCAGGATTCCGATACAATCGAATATAAACAGGATAATCCGCCACCTCATAAACCAATTCCCAAGAATTTAATACTGCCAAATTAGCCAGTGTATAATCATTATTGATATTAGATTGTAAAACGTAATGATGTTCCTTATAAGGCTTTCTCCTTACTGAAGGAATATTATAACAAGGTGGACAATCACTTAAATCAGTAAAATAAGTAGAAGCTGCCGCAGGAAAATGAGTCGCTACCTCTTGGCTGTAATTAATACGCTGATCCTCCATATACTGGATCATTTTTTCTTTTAAATGAAAGTAAGGGAGATGTCCCAAAGTACTATCCCAACCCGTCGGAAAACGATCATTATACTTCCATAAATTACCCGTCAATAAACCCAAAACTAAAATAGCGCTGATAAAATATCGCCCAGCCTTAGAACTAATCTGCTGAATAAAAGTAATTGCAAAAAGTGCAAATAACAAATAAATGTACATAAAGTATCGATGCATCAAAGGCGACTTACGAGGAATCAATGTGACACAAAACAAGAAAAAGAATAAAGCCAAAATTAAAAATATTTCTTGCTGTTTAATAGTCAGTTTTTTCGTTTTGATGAAAGTGATCACAAAGGCGATTAAGCCAAACGCCCAAATGAAAATCCGACCAAAATCAGTGAATCGCCAGAGCAAATATTGCGTATTTTTAAACAGATAAAAAGGAGTCCAATTATAACCATAATGTTTTGCCCAAGATGACTCCATATTTAAAAACATAAAACCCGTCATCTGAAGGTGATAATAAAACCAAATGATAGTCAATATGCCTGCGGGTAAATAAGGCAATATTACAGGAATAACAGGCTTTTTACGATAATAATAAGCATGTATCACATCAAATACATAAAAGATAGCGGCCCAATATATGCCCCTCAAATTAACGGCTGCCATGAGTAAAATGGCCAGCATGAGCCCCCAGCGCTTTTCATACAAAATACAATAGCTCGCCATAAGATAAGCCATTAGTAACACTATATCAGAAGTGCCCATACTTGCTTGTGCAGCAACAGTAGGTTCTACCAATAAAAAGGCCAAAGCTAAAGGCAGCCATTTATCCGTTAAGAAATAACGAGCGTTTTGTACATAGAAATAGGCGATACCGATTAAAAAAGGAAAGATAGCCCAATGACTAACTGCCAATGAACGCCCAAAGAGCTTCCACATAGCTCCCATATACCAACCGAAAAATGGCGGATGCCCACAGTCGAATTCAGGCCTCAATATGAGTGCTCCCAAGCCATCTTCATAAAAATGATGCGCAAACTTAGAACCCAATAAGATATCGTCCCAAAAGAAAGGCAAATTAGAGGAAAAGAAAACGATAATGGCAAAGTATATCGAAGCAAATCCTACTAAGAAAGAAGTAAGGCTAAGAGAAGAGTTATTTATTTTTGGAGTGGACATGGGTATGATTAATCTGCTATCCAATTGCGTAGTAGAGCGCCGCTTAAAGCACTCATGCCCCCGACCATTCCTACTATCAACATCACTACTAATAATAAAACAGACTGATTGGGTAAAGACATCAAATTGGCAATTTTTTCGGACAAGATACCATTATTTTGGTTGTTGAGGTACATACTGTATATAAACCAAGGAATGATTACTCCTATAAAACCAGCGATAAAGCCTAACCAACCTTTTTCTAATAAGATACTACTAACTATAAAGGCAACTACAGCTAATATCCACCAAGGCAAAAAAGCTTGGAGGAATCCACTAATAGAGGCTATTAATAAAATGGCTAATAAGAAACGTAATCTCGTGCTCATTACTTCTTCTTTTATTGAACTCATTTATTCAGGTTTACAGTTAAGGGTTTGTAAAATACCTTGTTCATTAAAAATTGGTTTTTTGTTGAAAAGGACGGGGTAATAAAGTCCATCAGCCCACTCTCCAATGAAGTTATCATAAAATTGGCTACCTGGGTTGCCAGATTGTCCACCGGGATAAATAGCATGTGCATTAGGACCGTTTGGTCCTAACTCTACTATCATTCTCCATGATGCGCCATGATACTTACTTGTCGCATTTAGGATCCCTTTATTTCCTCCTATAGGAATATTGTTAGCACTAAATGCAGGTATCTTGGCTAAGTGCTCTATGGTGGTTCCTTTGTATTTACTCCATCTGAAATCATCCGTTTGGTTTTCGCTTCGCCAGGTTTGTAAATCTTTGACTGCTTTTTGGAAGGCTAAGTTAATTAGTGCCTTAGCGTCTTCTTTATTCGATGTTTCTTTAAAATCCATTAATGGATGATCAGGGTATTTCTTTAGCCAGTCAATACTAACAAAATTAGTGGGGTAGGCGAGGGGGACTTCTTTATTATCCATTTCGTCCCAAAGCATATCGTACAAGTTAGTCCACCAAATTTCGTAAATAGTTGCTTCAGTAGAATTGACCTCATTATAGAAATCCCATTCTTTTATTTTGGCGAGGTATTTTTGTTCCTCCTTATTGAGTGTATTATATTGTATTTGAGATAGCATATAAGGTAAGCTTTCTGCTGCTTGTAAATTATAGTTATCTACTTGTAGCTTCTTCATATCATTTAACTCGATATTGTTGAGTTGATATAGTTGTTGATTGAGGCGTCTGTTTCTATAAGTTTCAAAGTTGCCATTATAGTAGTAAGGGTAATTGGCATCAGTGGGATGTTGGTTAGCTGAACTGACAAAACCTCTTTCAGGATTAATCATGTGCGGATTATCTTCTCTTGGTATATAAGCTTGCCAAGCATGTTCAGGATTAGAACCGTCTAATATGAATTTTCCTTGTCCTTTCCATTTGATAGGAAACTTACCTTGCTGCCAGATGGCGATGTCTCCTTCCTTAGAAGCAAAGGCAAAATTTTGCCCTGGACATTCATAGTAATTTAAGCTTCGATAGTAATCCTCATAATTATCTGCATAATTCAAATTGTAGAAGGTCATGATATCGTCAGAGGTGTCATGAAGCTTCCACCTGAGTGCTAAGTGGTGTTTGGGGTGCTTAGGATCTTCATAGACAACTGGGCCTAAGTGAGTATAGTAAACCGTATCATATACAGAAGCTTGATTTTTAACTTTTATTTCTTCAATGACTTTATAGCTATTGAGCCATTTATTGCCATTTCGGTATTGTTCTTTCTTTTTATTTTTGAAGTCGATCATGTACCAGTCTTTGACATCTCTGGAAGCATTGGTGACTCCCCAAGCAATATCCTCATTAAAACCAATAATGACAGCAGGTCCTCCTGGTATACTGACACCATAAACATTTAATTCAGGGGTGACTAAATGGATTTCAAACCAAATAGAAGGCAAACTCATGCGCAGATGTGGATCATTGCAAAGGATGGGATATTGGGAGGCTGTTTTTGCCCCTGAAACGGCCCAGTTGTTACTGCCAATCGGTGGTGGATGTTTGATTGACTCCCTAAAGTTGACAAAATCACTCAAATGCCCTAAATCGTTGGTATCAGCTATGCTGTCTAATTTAGATTTTTTCACAATTTCACCTGGAACAATTGGGTCTTGTCCATCTAAGAAGTCAGGATAAAGTAGATTGAAAGCTTCTGGCCCGAAGGTTTTATAGGCGTTGGAGTGTTCGAGATCTCTTTCTCTGCCTACTAGGTCATTTGCCATCATTTTCATGATCAGGGCTGACTTTAAGATGCTCCATTTTTCAGGTTTATAGTCAAGTAATTTATATTCTACTGGATATTCTTGATAGCTTAGCTGTTCAATATAGGCATTGACTCCATCGGTATAGGCTTCTAATATATTGCGAGTTTTACTATCCCGAGTAAATTCTTTAACGGCTTCCTTAGCAGCTTTGACTAAGCCTTTGCGGCGCATTTCTTTATCTCTTTCGATGAGGTCGGGGCCGAGTATTTCAGCTAATCGCCCAGAGGTGGCTCTTACTTGTGTTTCCATTTGCCAAAGTCTGAAGTAGGCTGTAACATAACCTTGGAGGTAGTATAAATCGTGTTCGTTTTGTGTGTAGATATGAGGAACTAAGCGTTCGTCAAATTGAACAGTAGCGGCTGTTTTTAGGCCAGACAAATGCTCTGCCTTATCAAACTTAAAATTGATTGGCTCGGCATTTTGCCAAAATCCAGAGTAAGGACTCATAAATGGCCCTATAGGAGGTAATTTGCCCATTGGATTATTAAGTGTCAGTACCAAGATGATAGTCAACACCAAACTAGTAAGAAATTGGGTAAGTTTCATTTAAAGTCTTAATTTCAATGCCAAAATAAGGATTTTAGGAATATTAAAACAATAAATGGCCGTTTTATACTGGTAAAAACTAATAAAAAAGTAATATGAAACACTTAATAGCGCCTTCCGTTTTAGCATCAGATTTTGCTAATATTCAGCAAGAGGTTGAGATGGTTAATAACAGTTTAGCAGATTGGTTCCATATTGATATTATGGATGGTCGATTTGTGCCTAATATATCTTTCGGGTTTCCAGTGCTTAAGGCGATTAAAAAGCATGCTCGTAAGCCATTGGATGTACATTTGATGATTGTAGAGCCTGATCAGTATTTGGAGACTTTTAAAGAAGCAGGGGCGGATATATTGACGGTTCATCTAGAAGCTTGTAAGCATTTGCATAGAAGTATTGGAGCGATTAAGGAAATGGGAATACAAGCAGGGGTCGCATTGAATCCGCATACTCCTGTTAGTAGCTTGGAATGTATCATTGCAGAGGTAGACTTAGTGTGTTTGATGTCTGTAAATCCAGGTTTTGGAGGACAGCATTTTATTGATCATACCCTTGTTAAGATTCGCCAATTGAAAAAATTAATTCGCCAATCGGGCAGTAAAGCCTTGATTGAGATTGATGGGGGAGTGAAGCAGTCGAATGCCCGCTCCATATTGGCGGCTGGTGCGGATGTATTGGTGGCAGGTAGTTCGGTTTTTAAGGCGGATGATCCCAAGCAGGCGGTGAGGGCTTTGAAGGGGATTTCTTTGTCGGAGATAATAGTGTAGTTTTTTATTATCGCTAATAGTCTAGAACTCTTATAGCGCAAGTGTTT
>JAHDDN010000364.1 GCA_020629335.1 Chitinophagales bacterium
GAGTTTTTGTTTGATTGGTTTTTTGATTGGAATCAGTGTGTGGGGGCAGGATGCGCCTATGCTGTTTGGTAAGGTCATTGATGAAAAGGGAAATCCCTTAGAATTTGCGAATGTAGCGATAGAAGGAACGAGTACGGGTGCTACAACTAATGAGAATGGTTATTATGAGATTACGGGTTTGCAGGCGAATAAAACGCTGCGAGTAATCTTTAGGTATACAGGTTATGAGTCTATGACTCAAACGGTGAATTTGAAGCAGGGCCAAAAAAAGCGTCTGAATGCGACTTTGCAGTCTAAGACGGAGACGATGGGAGAAGTGGTTGTGAAGGGAGATTTGAATGTAAAGGAAGGAGTGCGAAAAATTGATCCTAAACTATTTTCTGAAATACCGGGATTGAGTGAATTGGCGATTATTAAGACGCTGCAAGGGGTGGCTTCTAATAGTGAATTGAGTTCGCAATACTCGGTGCGTGGAGGTAATTATGATGAGAACCTCATTTATGTGAATGATTTTGAGATTTACAAGCCTTTTTTGATTCGTACAGGTCAGCAAGAGGGATTGAATTTTATTAATCCAGATATGATACAAACGCTTTCTTTCTCTCCAGGAGGATTTGCGGCTAAATATGGTGACAAGCTTTCTTCTGTGCTTGATATTAAATACAAAAAACAACATGCTTCTCAAGCTAAATTGAGTTTGAGTTTATTAGGCGCCAGCGTTCATGTGGCAGGTGGAGGCCTTAATGAGCGATTGACTTATAATGTTGGGATTAGAAATAGAACGAATCGTTATTTGTTTAATGCGTTGCCAGTGGAAGGGGAGTATAGTCCTTCGGCTTCTGATGTGCAAGCCTTTTTTACGTATGATTTGACGACTAATTTGCAATGGCAATATTTGGTCAATTATGCTCGAAATAGTTTCTTGTTTAGGCCAACGGTTTCTCAAACCAGTTTTGGTACTTTTAATCAGTCGCTTCAATTAGATGTTTATTTTGAGGGGCAAGAAAATGATGCTTATCGTACCTTGATGAATGGAACGGCTTTATCCTATTTTACGGATGATAAAAAACTAAACTTAAAGTTGATGGCTTCGGCTTATAATACCAGAGAGCAAGAGGCATTTGATATTATTGGAGAGTATTGGATAGGGGAGGTAGAGAAGAATTTCGGTAGTGAGAATTTTGGGGAGCGTAAGCGTACTTTAGGAGTGGGTACTTATCATGATTGGGCGAGAAATGAGCTGAAGGCTAATATTTTTAATGTAGAGCATAAAGGCTATTTAGATAAGGGAGAACATTTTTTAAGCTGGGGAGTGAAGTTCCAGCATGAAGAAATAGATGATAAAATCAATGAGTGGTACCGAGTGGATTCTGCGGGTTATTCTAAGCCTATTGATGATCAGGAGGTATTATTAAGAGATGTATTGAAAACAAAAATTAATCTAAGTTCGAATCGTTATTATGCTTATTTGCAGGATAGTTGGAATGTGGCGGACTCTAATCGTTTAGTGATTAATTATGGAGTGAGAGCGAATTATTGGGATTTGAATAAGGAGTTGATTATTACGCCAAGAGTATTGCTTTCTTATGTACCTCGTTTTAATGATAAAGAAACATGGAGGCGTAAAGAATTATCTTTTAGATTAGCAGTGGGTGCTTATTATCAACCGCCCTTCTATAGAGAGTTGCGTAATTTTGATGGAGAAATTAATCGAGATTTAAAAGCTCAAAAATCTTTGCATACTGTAGTAGGAATGGATTATACTTTCCCACTTTGGAATCGTCCATTTAAGTTTACCTCAGAGGCTTATTATAAATACCTTTGGGACTTAGTCTCTTATGATATTGATAATGTATTGATTCGATACAGTGCCTTGAATAATGCGACGGGTTATGCCACTGGTATTGATATGCGTATTAATGGGGAGTTTGTAGAAGGGGTGGAGTCATGGTTTAGTCTTTCTGTAATGCAGACCAAGGAGAACTTAGATAATGACTTTTATTATTTGCCTAAGAATGCGGCAGGAGAAACCGTGATTGCTGGAGTAACAGAAGATCAAATAGTAGTAGATAGTTTATTAGTGGAGCCAGGTTTGATTTTTCGTCCTACGGATCAGCGGATTAACTTCTCTATATTTTTCCAAGATCATTTGCCAGGTAATGAAAACTTCAAGGTACATTTAAATTTCCTATACGGAACAGGTATGTCATTCAGCCCGCCAGACAAACCACGTTATAGAAACAAATTTAGATTGCCTGCTTATCGTAGGGTAGATATTGGTTTCTCAGCCTTATTATTTGATAGAGAAAAAAAAGAATTGCGCCCAACCAGTGCATTCAGAGTCTTCAAAAAAATATGGGCCTCCGTAGAGATATTCAATTTATTGGGTGTATCTAATACCATCTCATATACATGGGTAGATGATTTCACGGGGCGAACTTATGGCGTTCCTAATTATCTAACCTCCCGTAGATTAAATGCAAAAATCCACTTTGATTTTTAAAATATAAATGTAATAATTTAACATAAAAAAGGCCCCTGCAATTTATTTTGTAGGGGCCTTTTTGTATTATTGCTGTATGTTAATCTGTTATAATTACCCAAGTTGGGCGACCACAAGGGTCGCCCCTACATTTTTATTGCTAATTACTACAAATCCTTTTTACAGGCAAAATTTATTCCTCCATAAATATCTCCGCACCTTCTAAATCCAATTCCGCCACTCTTTTCAAAACTCCCATCAATTTACTTTTCATCACAGAGTTTTTACAAGTATAATCATTCGCCATAATAGCGAACGAAAGTAAACGCCCAGATTTTTCATGTACATAACCCACATAACAGCGAGTATTTTTTAGCGTCCCACTCTTAGCTCTCAAGTTTTTAGCTGCTGCCGTTTTAGCCAAAGTATATTTTAGATTACCCTTGTCTTTTGGATTGCCTGCCTCAGAAAGCGATAAATAAAAACTCTCAAAGTTATCATCCTTAGCGGCTGCTCTTAAGATATTGGTAAACTGCTTAGGAGAAACTTTATTCAATGGAGAAAGGCCGCTGCCATCTTCCATATTAAAAGACTTATCCAATCTAACGCCTCTTGCACCCCAGTGTTTTCTGATTGCCTCTACACCGCCAAAAGTAGAACCCTGTCCATACTTATACCAACCAATGGTTTTTAATAAATGCTCACAGTGTAAGTTAAGGCTCTTCTTATTCGTCCAAGTCACGATATCTTTTAATAGAGGCGATTCTGTTGTATGTATAGTTTTCGCTTCCCCTTGTAAAATACTATGATCTCGGTCCAATAATCTAAAACTTGTAAACTCTCCAGAAGCACCAATTCCTTCTTCTTCCAACTCCTTTTTCAAGGAATAAGCCGCAAATAGTGGCGGATCAGGAATAGCGCCCTTAATATAACCCTTAGGCTTACCAGGCGGCACCGAACCTCTCATAAATATCTCATTAGAATAAGGCGCCGTATACACATAAGCATCATCAAATGATCTTCTTGATCCAGTCACGACCTCATTTCGAAAAGTAATATGATTTAAATCAGGAATGGTATATTGAAACTCTGTCGGATCACCTTGCCTTCTTCCTGGATTAAAAACCAAGTTATATTGATTTTCATGTATCGTTAATCCTGAAGCACCAGCGCCATAATAATTGCCCATATCTTCCCAAAGCCAATTTCTCGGTATTGTTGCGTACTCAAAAAATCGCTCATCAGCAATCACATTTCCATTAATAGAATCTATGCCAGCCTCTTTAACAGCTTCCGTCCAAGTATCCATTAATTTGCCATAAGACTGACTACAAGTAATTCGTTTATACCCCAAGGTTGGATCACCACCTCCCTTAATAATCAAATTTCCCTGCAAGACTCCTTCTTTATCTATATAGCCATCATGCCTCAGTTCCGTTTTATAAGTAAAACTATCCCCAAGCAATGACATCACCGTCGCCGTCGTAATGGTTTTTAAAGCCGAAGCAGGCCGAAAACTCTTATCTGCATTATGCAAGGCAATATACTCACCCGTCTCTACATCCTGCACCGCAAATCCCCAAGATGCATGCTTCATCAACTTATGTTCATCCAAACTCTCAATCGACTTCAATAATTTATCTGATTCCACATTGATGACCGTATTAGAGAGGTAGCCAAAGCACACCACTGCCAATGCGATCAAAATCCAATTCTTTCTCCGCATATATTAATTAGTTGTTGGTTGTTTAATAATAGTAAAATAGTCAGTTTGTGTATTAGTTAATTAGATTAACTAACTAATTCATTACAAACATTTTCAAAATGATTTAGAAAAATCAGTTATACAGTTTATCAGTTATTTAGTAATTAACGTTTTAACTGAATAACGTTTAAACGTTGTAACCGAATAATTTTTATGTTATAACTAAATATTATTCCAACGTTCCAACGTTCCAACGTTGAGTCTGCTCTAAAAAGTAAAAAACCAAACGAGAATAATAAAAGTCATATTTGTAAAATTCTGAAAAAACACATTTTAAACATTTATCAATGTACAATAAGATTTGAATTTTACCGAATATGGACTTTTTAGAGCAAGCCCAACGTTCCAACGTTCCAACGTTCCAACGTTCCTATCGTTCCTATCGTTATATCGTTTCCACCCCCTGAAGAATCTCTTCCGCCTTAGTCACCATCTTCATACTGCCAGAGTAAACTGGCGAACATTGATGCAAATGCTTTGCCTCCACATCTAAGAGTCTGTTTCCATTGCCATCTGTCGCTTTTCCGCCAGCCTGTTCCATTACATAAGCCAAAGGATTTCCCTCATAAAGCAAGCGCAACTTGCCATCTGGTGTTTTAGACGTAGCAGGATACATGAAAATACCTCCCTTTATTAATGTTCGGTGAATATCCGCTACCATTGATCCAATATAACGCCCTTTATAAGGACGATTAGTGGCCTTATCTTCGGTTTTACAATATTTGATATAATTATTCACTCCCTCAGAGAAAATATACTGATAACCCTCATTGACGGAGTAGATTTTTCCATCTTGAGGTACTCTAATATTCTCATGGGATAAGCAAAACTCTCCAATAGATGGATCTAAAGTAAAGCCATGAACACCCTCTCCAGTCGTATAAACCATAATGGTTGAAGGCCCATAAATGATATAGCCAGCAGCCAACTGCTCACTACCATTTTGTAAGAAATCTCTTAAATCACAAAGCTCTCCTTCAGGGCTTACTCTATGGTAAATAGAAAAAATCGTACCGATTGACACATCTACATCAATATTAGAAGAACCATCTAATGGATCAAATAATACGACATACTTAGCTTGCTTAGCTCTATCGTGGTCAAATGCCACATAATCTTCATTCTCCTCTGAAGCAATTCCACAACACTGACCACCAGCATTCAAAGCTGAAATCAGTTGATTATTAGCATACATATCTAATTTAGCGACCTCCTCGCCATAGGCATTAGTTCTTCCTAAAGAACCGATGATATCTACTAAGCCAGCCATATTCACTTCTCGGTGAATCATCTTAGCGGCAAATACAATATCTCTTAAAAGAGACGAAAATTCTCCACTGGCACTCGGTGAATCATCTTGTCCTTTGACAATAAACTCATTTAGCGTAATAATTTCTTTAATATTCTGCATATTTGTGTTTTTCATAAAAACTTAAAGTGAGCGAACGAAATTACCTTGCAAAAATGCCATAATTCAA
>JAHDDN010000365.1 GCA_020629335.1 Chitinophagales bacterium
CCGAATAGAGATATTTCTTAATAATCGGAAATATATTTTCCGTCTGTACATTAATTGTTCCTTTCTGAGTACTCATAAGTTGAACTGATTTTAATTAAATATTTATATATGTATCAGTAATAAGCAAAAGGAATGCCAGCCCAAAATACCTGTCAAAATGGCAATTATCAACACAATTTACTGGCATAACAGTCAAAAAGCACGTTTTTTTGGCAGTATTTGGGCGTGCCCCTTCTTCTCCGAATAAATTTAACTGGATCACATCAATCATACTCATCACTACTCGCTCATCACTCATCGCTAGATCGGGTCGGGCTATCCGCTCTTATGTGGCTATGCTACTCCTATTGCGCTAAGTGCTACTTGTCTCTGCGAGCCTGCGCATCACTAAGCTCCATAAGTCGCAGCATGGCCGCCACATACCGCTTCTATCCCTCACGCTTTTTTAGTAGTGAGTACTTCGTATTGGGTATTGAGATTATTGAAAAACTCTTATAGCGCAAGTGTTTTCCACTTGTGCCTGCTGAAATTTGGCAATGATTTTCATTCGTAGAGACGCGTATTCGCGTCTCCTTTAGATGATTTTTCCAATCTAAATATTGAAAAAATACAAAAAGTTTACATTTGGTGAACTATCTGTGCTGTATTAACGTATAATAGGGTGTAAATACTTAGATAAAATCGGCTTGGGAACTAGAACAAGCATAAAGTAAAAGTAATTATTGATGCATTTATTATTTTTTAATGTAAAGAAAGAATATGAACAAAAACAATTTAAAACAAAATGAGAGTTACTTCGAAAAAAACCTTGAGAGAGTTTTGGGAAAAACATCCAGATTCAGAAACACCACTCGGAACGTGGTTAAAGACAGCTCAAAAAGCAGAATGGCAGAAGCCAAATGATGTTAAACTAGATTATCCAAGCGCATCCATTATAGAGGGTAATCGGATGGTGTTTGATATTAAAGGAGGGAATTACAGATTAATTGTCAAAATTGAGTATGCAAAACAATGGATATTTATTCGATTTGTAGGAACCCATGCTAACTATGATAAAGTTGATGCTAAGACAATTTAAAAAAAAATCCTTCAAGGTCTGACTCAAAAAATAGGTCAGGCCTCTTTCTAAAAAATCAAATCAAACTATATAATGAAAACAAGTCTAATTAAAATACTCAAAACAGAAAAAGAGTATGACAGAGCACTTGAACGCCTAAATGATATTTTCGATGCACCAGAAAACACTCCTGAAGGTCAAGAAGCAGAATTATTAAGCCTGCTCATTTCAGAATATGAAGATGAACACTATCAAATAGCAGAACCACATCCAATCGAAGCCATTAAAATACGAATGGATGACCTCGGATTAAAAGTAAAAGACCTTGTAGAACAAGGGGTTTTTACTAAATCAAGTGCATCTATGGTATTAAATAAAAAGCGACCACTGACTTTAGCAATGATTAGAAAATTAAGCAAAATTTTAACTTTGCCAATTGAAACCTTGGCTCAAGAATATGATCTTGTTCAATCTTCATACGTAGAAAAGAAAGAAGGCTAAAAACAATAGAACCAATTGTTGTTAGACAATAACTACAATTGGTTTTCGATTTTTTATTTCAGGTACTTATATTAATCAAATCAAATTAGAGAAGTGTACTTTATCACTCGACCCAAACTCTAACACCTCCAACCTATGCAAAACAAAGCCAATCCCATGCTCTTGATCAAACTTGCTATACCCATAAAATCCACAATAAGAAATACCGTTTTTCGAATTCTCAGAAATGACCATACTATGAATCCCGTATACCTTTTTTAATTCTTTCGGGCTCATTATTTTAGGAAAACGATCATCATAATCCAAGTCATAATCAATCACAATTTTTGGCCAATCTTCCCATAGCTTCTCATTTAGTAAAACTGCTAATTTATCTTGATTTTCCAAGTAAAAATTCACCGCATTAATTTGGCTTAAGCTAGGTTCCTTATCTATCTCTTCCTTATTTCTAAAGAAGAGTTTTACGATCCCTCTCTTATGCAAATCTGGGCGATGTGGATAAGTGTCACTATAAAATTCCAAATATTCTTCAAATGCTTTGATCTTTATCTCTTCCTCAAAATTTCCTTTGAATTTGTATTTTGTCATGCTGCTTTTATTCTGCTTATTGATAGGAGAGCTTATTTGATATTTGCAATTCCGCAGACACTGTTTGCGGAATTGCATAGACTAAATAAAATTTTCGCATTTGATATTTCCAACCTTCCTTCTCGACATAAGCATTCGTCTACTATCAGGAAGGTTGATGGTTTTCTTTATCGTAGTACTTGATAGCAGATAAGAGTGCCTCATTAGGTGGGTTTTCATTTCCCATTAGTACATTAAAAAATACTTCTCTATCTCTTTTAGAAGCAATGATTTGATGTTCCTCTTTACTTCCGTAGATTTTAAGCCATTTTTCTTTTGTCTTATTTGTTGAATGATCCATTTTAGATTGCTTTTATCAATATTACGGCATTTTGCCGTAAAGTACAAGTTTGTTTTGGTTGATTATTTAAAGGCTATTTGATTTTACTAGAGTTTATTTCATCAAATTTATTTTATATTCCTCAAAAGTAATTGCCCGATTCATAACTAAAGTGTGTGGGCTAATTTGACCATATATTATATTGAATAACATTCCTTGACCAACAAACATTGGTTTTCCTTTAGTTTCAAAATCTTCAATAACCAATCCTTTATTATTATAAGAGAATATTTCTTTTTTATTCATTCCCATACTGTCGAACAAACGATTTAATTCCTTGCGAGTTGACCATCTCATTGGTAAACCAAAATCATTAGCAAACTTAATGAATTGGTCAAAATCAATTCCAATATAAATTTTTATTTTCTTCAATGCTATTTTAATAATGTTTTGATCACTCCAATATACTGGTTTTGCAAATATAGGCTCGGATAGATTAACTCCAAGTGCTAAAGCATTATAAACGGGATAGCCGCGATTAATTTTAGTTAATGTCTCTCTTCCTCTTAATCGCCAATCATTCTTATAAACTCCGACATTTACTACTCCCCCAATATTAGTGAAAGCCCAATCCTTTTCTTTTAGTTGATTTAATAAATCTGCGATTTCTTTATGGAAAGTTTCATCTGGGATAGGATTCTCAAAGATATTAACTTTTGTTTCTTCATATTTAGGATGATCGCCCGAGTCTAATTCTATTATTTTTTTTAACCTATCTAACTTTACATCTTGTTTTTGCATGCGTAAGAGTTGTTTTGCAAATTTTTTTTCAAAACGCTTACTAACATTTTCTTTTGTAACTTCTACCTCGTTTAATTTATAAAAATCTAATAAACGACGAGCTTCTTCATTTTTTTTACCTGTCTTAACCTCAATAACTTCATAGCTATCAGGGTTTATTACTAATAAGTCTCCAATTTGAATATTATTAGTTAAATCGGATATTAAAGCGAACCTATTAGTATCTTGATTTATTTCTTTAGCAGTATTTAAGATTGCCTCAAAACCATTTCCATAAAGTTGATTATTACTTTTTTCATCAGTATAAAACCTTGCAAGGATTTCTTTTTGTCCGTCAAATAATTGCCATGCAATTGTATACATAAGACTACGAATTAAGTTAGTTTTGTATTTGTTTATCTTCAGTTTAAATAAACAGTTTTTGATTGCTTCTTTGATTTTTTTGACTCTGAATTCTTTTAAAGAGTCTTCAGTTTTTTGGCGATTTACTTCAAGCTTTTTTAATTCTTCAAGTGCTAACTGTTGACCAATTTTAAATCCCTCATTACGCA
The DNA here is from genome assembly GCA_020629335.1 of Chitinophagales bacterium. The sequence continues at coordinate 3,818 of JAHDDN010000365.1, forward strand.
GAGAATAAAATCTACTATAGTTAAAGTCTTCTGGTTTGTTATTCAAAGAAAACTCTTTTGCTGCTCCGTATCTAGCTATATGAAAGAAAATTTCTTTTAATTTTTTCTCGAATTCTATACCAAGCATTCTTGCATTTTATAGTTAGGAATAACTTTTCTATCTAACAAGTTCAAATATAGTAAATAATGTTTTATTAGTTATCGAAAATATGTAAATTCGCTTACTAAATAGTTTTTTATACTGAATTTTATTGGTTTTCTTCACTAGTATCTGTCCTTCTGAGCGAAGCGAAAAAATCACTTGATACAACTTCCTAAAATAAAGCAATCAGTAGGCAAGCACAATTCACCATCGACCATAAGCAGAGGAATACGATCAAAACCCGAACGCTTAGCGTGAGGGCGGGGCACAATATTCTTCAGCCCCCTTCGGCTAAAGCCTCAGGCCAACAGAGTATTCCGCCAGTTTTGGTCGATGCTTGTTTCTCGACTTGCGGAGTATCTTCTCTTTTTCTAAGAGTTCCCTTTCAAGCGATCCTTTCACTTCGTTCAGGAAGACAGTTTTTTCGACCTTTTTTCGGTTAATCAGTTATTCAGTTTTAACCTTAATCAGTTCCAATCGATCCTTTCACTTCGTTCAGGAAAGCAGGTTTTTAGTGGATAGCGATAAGCGTGTAGCATTCCTCCTTTTAATCACCTTCCTCCAAAAAGAAAATCTCATTCACTGGCTTATTAAATATCGTGGAGAGTTTTAGTGCCAATATTGTTGAAGGAACGTATCGATTTTTTTCGATGGAGTTGATCGTTTGTCTGGAGACACCAATTTTCTTCGCTAGCTGTTCTTGAGTTAAATTGAGTTCAGCTCTTTCGACTTTTAATCTATTACGCACGTCCAAATCTTTTGAGAGTTTCAAAGAAAAGTAATTGCAGCCCTAGTAAAATGAATAGAACTTCAAAGGCAGATACTTCATGAAAATTAACACTTCCATCACCTGTGATTTTAGTAATAATGATATCAAACAAGAGTGCTATCAGAGGTAAAGAAATAGCATAAACAGCAGTGCAAACAAAAGCAAGTACATAGGACTGAAAACGAATATGCTTATTAAACACATCTTCCAAAGTATCCTTACTCACAGAAGCCATCAGCATAAATAATAAGATCAAGGTTCTTAAGACATCTTTGGCAATCAACGTATTGTCACCTAAGAATTTATAAACGAATAAAAATCCAAAAATCAGAACTGCCCCAATTAATCCAATTTTCTTAAATTGATTCGGTAGTCGAAAATTAAGGATTTTGAATAGCCTGTTATATTCGTCCTCATTATGAGCTATTTGCTTTTCCATTTTTAGTGTTTGATTTGAACAATATGCTTTACATAATGACAAATATACTTTACATTTTTGATTTTATCAAATTTTTATTTTTTCCTTTCCTTCAATTGAAGTTTTCTTTGCTACTCAGAAAGACAGCTTTTTAGTGCATAGTGATGAGCGTGTAGTACGTAGCATTTTACTCATCGCTCGTCACTATGCACTCATCGCTATTTTCGGTTTATCAGTTATTCAGTTTACAAGTTAATCGGTTAAGAAAAGGCTTAGGGATGGCAGTGGTATGTGGCGTTTATGCAGCGACTTACGTAACTTAGGTACGCGCAGGCTGGCTTTAGCAGACAAGCGGACCTTAGTGGAGTAGGAGCAGCATAGCCACATAAGAACGGACAGCCCGACGGCTGCGCCTTTTTTAATGTGTCATGCGTAATGATTAATGCATAATATTTTGTTTGTGCTGCGCACTTGCCTTTGCGAGCGCAGCAGGAAGCCCCAAATTAATACGTTATGCATAATGTTTACGATAAATATTGTAGGGGCGCACCTATGTGTGCGCCCTCTTGCCAATACCAT
>JAHDDN010000010.1 GCA_020629335.1 Chitinophagales bacterium
AAAGTTGAAACTGGATAATAGGGATATTTCAGTTAATCGGTTATTCTGTTAAAAAATTATTCGGTTATTTTAGAGATTATTTTTTCGGATGATGGAGATTTGTTCGGCGAGGAGGCCTAGGAGGAAGAAAAGTAGGCCAGTGGTGATGCCTAAGAGGGCGCCAGTACTGAGTCCTCGGCGAAGGAGGATAAATTGGAGGCCCCAAAGGAGGCTAATGATGATGAAAAATAGAGCGAGGGGAAAAAAAATGCGCATGGGATTGAAAAGAATGACGATATTTAGGATTTCTTTGACGGTTTCTAAGGCGGTCATGGTGCTGATGGTACTGATGCCTGCGATGCGTTCATTGATTTGGATGGGAGCTTCTAAGACGAGTTGTCTTTGGTGAATGAAGACGAGGGTGATGATGTCACTGAAGGCCATTGAGTTGGGGCAGAGTTGGATGTATTTTTGGGCTAATTGTGTATTATAGATTTTCATGCCTGAATTGATATCGTAGATGTGAAGGGGCATAAGAATTTTGGCGATGCTTCTGATCAAAAACTTTCCTAAATGACGATAGTGATTGCTGACTTTATTACCTTTGCGGCTGCCTACTACCATATCAGCATCTTGCTCAATTAGGAATTGGAATAGTTTATCTATGTCTTCTAAACGATGTTGTCCATCAGCATCAATGGTGATAACAAAATCGGTTTGGGCGGCTTGGATACCTGATTTGATAGCGCCTCCATAGCCTCTATTGACTTTGTGGTGAATGAGTTGAAAATTGGTATTTTGGATGGCGTCTTGGATGATGGATTTGGTATTGTCTTTAGAGCCATCATTGATGACGATGAGTTGATATTTTTTAAGCTGGCAATGTGCTATTACTTTGGGAAGGAAAACCGATAGGGCTTCCGACTCATTATAGGCTGGGATAATTATTGTCAGTGTTGGATTCACGAAAACAAGATAGTGAAGTTGTTTAAAGGATTTATTAATTGGCTGAATTATTTTTTGCCATTGCTGATATTTGGCGTATTGTATGGGCTATTTGACTTTAATGGCTTGTTTGGGCAAGATGCGCATTTGTACCATCATTATGGGCAAATATTTAGGGATTCTTTGGGGCAGCTAACATTAGTGGGTGATATTACAAAGCCTGTGGGCGTGGCTTATCCTTTTTATGGCGCTTTGTTTTCTTTAGGTGTTGGGCTTCCATTGGCTTTGCAACTTTTGAGTTTGGGTGGATTATTATTGGCTATTTTTTTCTTTCAGCGAATTTTGGGGTTGCTTTATCCTGAAAATAAGCAAAGGATTGCTTTATATGCTTTTATTTGTTTGCTTGTTTCTCCTTATGTGCTACGATTGAGTTATTTAGTGAAAACGGATTTATTTTGCTTGGCTATGGTCTTGGGTGGATTTTATTATGCTCTTCGTTATTGGCGAGATTTGAAGGGGATGGATTTGGGTCTTAGTGTACTATTCATTGTCACTGCTTTTTTAGGGCGTTATGTAGCGGCTATTTTATTAATTATTCCTGTGCTTTATAGTGTTTATCAGTGTTTGAAAAATCAAAAATGGGGGCATCTATTGATTGGTTTAGGAGGGATTGCTTTGGCTGCTTTACCTCATTATTGGGTTTATGGGAATAATATATTGGGTTTTATGAATGTAGGATATGGGCCGACTTGGGACTTGGCTCATTTCTTTCAATCCAGCTTCTCGGAAGATATTGGACAAGTAAAGTATGATCATATCAATTTGATTTTTATCTTAAAAAACATTTGGCATCCTGCTTATTTTTTGTTGGGTCCTTTGCTGCTATTATTTATTAGACAAGTGGATTATAAGCCAAAAGAATCCAAGCTTATTTTGGGGATGTTAGTGCTTTATGCTTTTTATTTAGGTGGTATCTCATTTCAGAATTTGCGGTATTTGAGTTTGTCCTTTCCTTTCATTTTGATTTTTTGTTTTCCTGCTTTTGGGCGGCTATTGGATTATACTAAAAAAGTGGCTTGGGCGAAGTACTTATTGATTCCTTTGGTGTTGATTCAATTAGCTTTGTTTACATATTTGATTCGACAGAATATAGGCGCCATGCAAAAGGAACAAAAATTAGTCACTAGGATTAATGAGATCAGCCAAGGTGCGACTGTTTATAATGTAGGTTTAGAAGGGCCTCTTTGGTCTTATGGAGAACAAGCTGTCATTAGTTTATGGGATCAAGAAATCACTTCCTTTGAGAAGGATGCTTATTTGGTGGATCATCCATTGCTTTTGGAGCGTTTATTAAAGACGGATGTTTTAGAAAATAATTATGCTTTACTGAAGGAGCAATACGATTTAGAAAAGTTGGAAGAGTTACCAACTGGCTGGATCATTTATCAAATCAAATCCCGATAAATTGATAAATAACTTTCTACTAATTTTTCAACTATCATGATGGGGCGAGCTTTAAAACTTAATTGGCTTTGGAGAAATGATTTTAAAGCCTCGTACATTTCCCTTCGATTTTTCACTACCTTCCAATGTGCTGCTGCTTCTGCGGCTCCTACTTCAAAGGATACAATGTACATGCCTGCGTGTGCCGCTTCTGCAAATACATAGCCCATTGCTTCATATTCTGAGCAGTGCAATAATATTTTGCTTTCTTGCATTATACACAGCACTTCTTCCCGTGCTAAATGCCCTCTCAAAGAAATATTAGATTGTAATTTTTTCTCCTGAGTCATTTGTCTTAAATGATTCGTCAGAGGCCCCTCTCCTATTAACAAGCAATTGAGTTGTGGAAAATCTTTTACCAAATCTCCAATTAAACTTATAAATAGCTCATAATTTTTTAAGCCTATATGAGAGCCAACTCCAATGATATCATAAGGACGATTGGTATTTTCCGAATTAGGGAAATGAGATGGCAGCGTTCCCCAAGGCAATATGGCTGCTAAGCTTCGTTTGGTCAGGGCTTCATATTTAGCCGCTTGGATTTGGGAGATGCCGACGATAGTTGGATAATCTAAGTCTACGAACTTGATGTATTTATTTCCTCTTACTTCTTGCCCCATGAGCGTAATCAGATGAGGAATGCGATATTGTTTGCTAAGTCCATTTCCCAATAAGGAAACACTATTTAACCAAAAAGTATGAATAAAATCTACTTTTTGTACTTGGTTAAAATACTTAAATGTTCTTCTTAATCGCCACCAAGCACCTAATTTTCGAGGATAAGTATATAGGAGTCCTCCACAGGCATACACCTCTATTCCTTCCCACTGATAATGACCAACAAATCGAGGGTATTGTAGTGCTATGATAGATATCTTAAATTCTGCTCTTTGATTTAGCGCCTTTATATAGGTCTGTAGATAAGGTACCCAAGTTGAATCTCTTGAATCCTTAGGAAAGGCTGGAGTAATGAATACAATATGTGGGCGTGTTTTCGGCATTTTTAATATGATCCAACCAAAGGTAAAAAATTATTGCTATATTGTATGATTAAGGTCATTAACTCATTTTAAAAAGCTTTATAAAATTCACTAATTAATGGGAAAGTCGGTTCAGATTCATCTATTTATGTTTTTTGCAATTTTCGTCAATTGTGCTTTAGCATTTAGTTCAATCTCCTTACCCATCATTAGTAAAGTCACTCTCTTAAGTGCTATTGCTTTAGTTGGCATATTTCCTTTCTACCAAAGTTGTAAAAAAACTCCTTCAAAGCAACAGTTTTTATTTGATGGATTGTTTAGCGCTTATATACTGATCAATGCTCTATCTATTATTTGGGCAAGCAACCTTATCGCCTTTATTAATGGTTTTATTTTCTTAATACTTATTTTCATCTTCTATTTCCTCATTAAATTCCTCTTATTTAGGTATCCTTCTATTAGTATTAATTCTTTGATAAGCGTGGTTGCACTATCTACTATTTTCTATATTTTTTATATGATTTATGGGCTTATTCAAATCCCTAATAAATTAGCCTTATATGGCGCACCCGATATGGGCATAACGAATGAAACCATCTATCTAATAAAAAACACCACTGGAATTCATAAAAATGTAATCACCAGTTTTTTTATTATTTGCTTGCCTTTTATATTATTAGGCATACTGCATTTCAAAAAAAAATGGCGGCCTTTATTTTATGTTTTAATGAGTGTATCGGTTTTTTATATTTTGATTTTTCAGTCGAGAAGTAGTTATATGGCCCTTGTTATTTTTGGCGCCTTAATATTTTTAATGGGTACGCAAATTAAGCTTTTTTTCAAAAACTTGCGACCTATTATTATAAGCTTAATTTTTAGTGGAATTTTATTTATGGGTTTTATATTACTTATGGGCAATTTAAATGAGTATGTTAAAAGACTCAATTGGAATTATCAAGAAAAAGAAATTATTACAGAAGATATTAACCAAGCCGATACTGAAGAGATAATAGATGAGCCTAAATCTTCAAACACTCCTATAGAATCAAAAACCATTAATGAACGATTTGTTTTTTGGAGTAAAACAATGAGTATCATCAAAAAAAATCCAATATTAGGGATCGGATTATCTAATTGGGCAATTCATTTACCTGGAGAATCCTATAGTGGCTTAGAACGATATCCAAGATCAAGCCGAACGCCATCCCACCCACATAATGACTTCCTACTAATTTGGTCTGAGCTAGGCATATTGGGAATTTTACTTTTTTTAGCAATGGGCTTGACACTACTCTTTTTTGGCGTCAAAAGTTTCTTAATAAGCCAATCTCCTAAGCAGAAACTAAAAATAGCTATTTGCCTAGCTGGTATCGTATCCTATACACTTATCTTTTGTTTTACAGGAAGAAAAGTCCTATTAGATCAACAGTTTCTCTTCTTTTCTTTAGCCGCCTTATTGATTTATTATAGCCGAAAAGATCAAGCGAAATGGTCTTTTAATATTCCTCCAATTGCCTTACTTGGTTTAGCCATTCCTGCTTTATTACTTTGTATTATTGTGCAGACTGGACAAATATATGAGGAGCCTAAATTGCGAAAATTATCTAAATTACATAGAAAAGGGAAAAGCAATCAACTCATCCAACACCTTCAAGACAATCCAATCTATTTTCATAATTCTAGAAGAAAAAGAACCATTGATGCCTACTTAGCCAAAGCTTATTTTGATATAGATTCTATCGATATGGCTTTAAATAAATACGAAGAGGCTTTAAAAATCAAACCTTATTACTATCCAACAATCACCAATTATGCGAATGCTTTATTAAGCAACCAACAAACAGAAAAAGCTTTAAAACAATATACCAAAGCACTCTATATATTCCCAGAATACGATGCTGCAAGAATTGGCTACACCAAAGCATTAATTACTAATAAGAACTGGAAAAAAGCACGAAAAAACATGAAGCTAATTCAAAATGAAGGAATTCGCAAAGAGCTAGCTAAAGAAATTAAAAGAAAAAGACCAAGCAAAGAAAATTAAAACCTAATCCCCATTCCTATATCACCAAATTCCGCTTTCGAATAATCCGCATTCAAATAAAAACTTGCATAAAAACGCTTTTTCTCAAACGGATAATACTTAAGCCCCAACTTACTTTGTCCCAGCATAGACATCAAATCTAAATCTTCATGCAAAGGGCGCTGAAACAAAATACCGCTTTGTAAAACTAATCCAAAATGACCATAATTAAATTCATAACCTAACCAAAAAACATACTTATTGGAATGATGAAAAAACTGATCTGGATGCACATCATGCAATATAATATAATGATAAAAAGACCGAAAATGAGTCAACTCTATACCCGCTAACCAAGCTCCTTTTTGCTTTCGCTGATAATAAACATAAGCCCCCAAACAGTAAACAGGATACTTGGCCCCACCTTCCTTATTCATTTCATTAGACGAAATACCTGCTTGAACACCAAATTGCCAAGGACGCTCTACCTCTTGCTTCCACTCTCTTGGAACCATATGTTCATCAAAATAATCCCAATGATAAATCGCATTTATTTTTAATCCAGCCACATTAATTCCCAAATTAGGCAACTGAAAACTCCCATTCGAAAAATGCGTAAAACTACCTCCTAAACCCAATCTAATAGATCGACTCAAACGATGCTCAAAACCAAATGAAAAATGAGTAATATTATTAAAGCCAGAACCAATGACATTATTACGCACATTCGTAAAATCATCATAATAATTCGTCAAATAAGCAATTCCAGCTCCTATCTTAAAATAAAAATTAATCTTCCGATGCCGCTTACCAAAAGTCAAAGACGGCAAAAAAGCAATCGCATTCCCAAACTCCTCTGAATTACCCAAATCTGCATAAATCAAAGACAAACCCAATCTCGGATAATTATGCAAATGATGCCACTGCTCCTCCCCACTCATATACTTACGCACCCCCACTTCATACAAAAAAGTCGGCTCACTAATCTCTGGCAAAAAATAAGATCGATGCTTTATAATCGCTCCTCCATGAAAAGCTACATTCAAACCCCATTTAGCATCCGTACCACGCTCCTTCTCCTGCCCTTCCATCTCCAAAAAAGCAAAAGCCAATATCACACAATATGCTATTAATATCCTTATCATTATATAACAATCATTTGGGGCTTCCCATGCGTTCGTATAAGCAAAGTGCGCAGCACAAGCCACTTATCATTCATACTTCATCATGCATCATTCGCCGAAGGCGCATGGTCGGGCTGTCCGCTATTATGTGGCTATGCACTGTCTACTACGCTAAGCGCTGCTTGTCTCTTTATGGAGCCATCGCATCGCTAAGCTACGTAAGCCAGTGCATGGCCGCCACATACCGCTACCATCCCTAAGCCTTTTATTAGTACGTTAGTAGTTAGTCTATTAGTACGTTAGTAGTTAGTCTATTAGTACGTTAGTAGCTTATTTGTGTAATAGTTAGTCCATTTGTATGTTAGTATAACAAAATCTATTATACTTACTACTAACATACCTACTACCAACATACCAACGTACTATATAATTAACACAATTTTACTAATTTTGCATCAAATTTGTAAGGAATATTAGCAAATAAATAAAATCAAAAATATGGAATTGCAACAAATGGGCATCTCTACTGATTTCTTGAAGGAGTTAGGCTTAGATGAGATGAACTTAGGCACCTCAACTGGTGAGTACTGGTTAGACGGTACAGGAGACACTCTCCAATCTATTTCTCCAGTAGATGGACAATTAATCGGCAAAGTAAAAGCCACTGACGAAGCTTCTTATGAAGAAATCATCAAAAGAGCACAAGTGGCTTACAAAGAATGGCAAACTTGGCCAGCTCCTAAAAGAGGAGAAATCGTCCGACAAATCGGCGATGAACTTAGAAAATTTAAAGAGCCACTAGGTAAATTAGTTTCCTATGAAATGGGTAAAAGCCTTCAAGAAGGCTATGGCGAAGTACAAGAAATGATTGATATATGCGACTTTGCTGTCGGGCTTTCTCGTCAGCTGTATGGATTAACGATGCATTCTGAACGCCCAGGGCACCGTATGTATGAACAATGGCACCCAATTGGGATCGTTGGAATCATTAGTGCATTCAACTTTCCAGTAGCCGTTTGGGCTTGGAATAGCATGTTGGCTTGGGTATGTGGTGATGTATGTGTTTGGAAGCCTTCCGAAAAAACACCACTCTGCTCTATCGCCTGCCAAAAAATAGTCAATAACGTTTTCAAACGCAATAATGTACCAGAAGGTGTTTCTGCTATTGTAAACGGAGATTATCGAGTAGGTGAGTTAATGTCTCATGACAAGAGAGTGCCATTAGTATCCGCTACGGGTTCTACAAGAATGGGGAAATTAGTAGCTGCTGCAGTTGCTAGCCGTTTAGGTAGATCCTTATTAGAATTAGGAGGAAACAATGCCATTATCATTACTGAAAGCGCTGATTTAGATGTTGCTTTAGTGGGAACCGTATTTGGTGCCGTTGGTACATGTGGACAAAGATGTACTTCTACTCGTAGACTCATCATACACGATAGCTTATACGATAGCGTCAAAGAAAAATTAGCGAATGCTTACCAACAATTAAAAATTGGTAATCCTTTAGATCAGAAAAATCATGTTGGTCCTTTGATTGATCAAGGAGCAGTAAGCGCTTATTTAAATGCTATTGAGCAAGTAAAAGAACAAGGCGGAAAAATACTCGTAGAAGGCGGTGTATTAGAAGGTGAAGGATACGAATCTGGATGCTATGTAAAACCTTGTATTGCGGAAGTTGAAAATAGCTACCCAATCGTACAACACGAAACATTTGCCCCTATTCTTTACTTAATTCGCTACAAGAATATAGAGAATGCTATTGCTATGCAAAATGATGTACCACAAGGTTTATCATCTGCAATCATGACCACTAATTTGCGGGAAGCAGAGCAATTTTTAGCATGTTCTGGTTCTGACTGCGGTATTGCAAATGTCAATATAGGTACTTCTGGTGCTGAAATTGGTGGCGCATTCGGTGGTGAAAAAGAAACTGGTGGTGGTAGAGAATCAGGTTCAGACTCCTGGAAAGCTTATATGAGACGTCAAACCAATACCATTAACTACAGCACAAAAGTGCCTTTAGCACAAGGTATCAAGTTTGATTTTTAAGAAAAAATAATTTTAGTACTAAGGAACGTTTAAAAAATAATTTCCACATTTAGCAGCTAATCTTTTGTACCAATACTTCGTTGAAAAGCCTTGCCGATGCGCTGCATCGCCTGCATTTTTCGCCTTGTCTTGATACAAAATATTTAGCTGCAAATACCAATCTTATTTTTTAAACGTCCCTAAGAAAAAAGGCCGTTCATTCGAACGGCCTTTTTTAATAAAGCTATAAGAACATTTAGGAAATGTTCTTTCTTTTTGTCCATAAGCCTTAATTGCTTTAGACATAGCTCACCATACTTTAAGAAAAAACGCTAAATTAAAACACACTAAACAAATAATTTTATTTTATCAACATTACAAATATATACTTTATTTGCTTACAAAAAAGTGTAAAAAATCAGCAAAAATTTGCTTTCTTAATATATTTGAATATAAATTTTCATGCTTAAAATCCGCAAATCACCCTTAGATTCGCTTATTTAAAAAAGAGGCCTCTGGGGAATAGAGGCCTCAAATTTGTTGTTTTTAAGCTTTGCTCAAAAACAAACGGTCACCATACATTAAGGGAAACGCTACTAATTAAAACACACTAAACAAATAATTTTATTTTTTCAATGTTGCAACTCAAATGTAGTAAATATTTAATAATTATCTAAAACAAAAAAATCGTTTTTTTTTGGCATTCAAAAGCATACCAACAAACATTAATTGTTTAAACAATGTGAAAAATAAAAAAGAGGCCTCTGGGGAAAGAGGCCTCAAATTGTTGTTTTTAAGCTTTGCTCAAAAACAAACGGTCACCATACATTAAGGGAAACGCTACTAAATTAAAACACACTAAACAAATAATTTTATTTTTTTCTCCATTTTACTCTAAGTGGAAATTAGAGTAATTTTTTTTTCTAAAATTGCATGTTATCTCTAAAAGTAAATAATAAAAATCTATAAGAAACAAATACTATAATTCTCTTTGCACAAAGGTGAAAAAATTTGTTGAGTTAAAAAATATAAAAATCTAAGGAATATTTAATGTTCAAACTTTCATTACTTAAACGATTAACCTGAGCAAGGTAAGTTTTTATTTTCTACTAAAAAATATAAAAATCAAGCAAAAATTTGTCTTCTGACACATTTTTTGAATGAAAACAATGCTATTAATAACTGTATATCAATACTTTATGAATTTCTTTATTACTAAACAAAAAAGCGGGATACAATAAATTGTATCCCGCTTTTTATATTTAAATTCAGTCAATTTTAAATAACTAAACCTGCCGCAACTGTTTCGTTGGTACCTTCGTCGATTAATAGAATACTGCCTGTAATTCTATTACGAGAATAGCGATCTGTCAATAAGGGTTTAGCTGTACGAATAGAAATTCGTCCAATATCATTCATTTTAAACTCTTTATCATCTTCTATACGGTGTAGTGTATTAATATCTACTTTGTATTTGATTTCTTTTACGATACAACGAGTATCCTTGCTTGTGTGCTTAACGATATACTTACCATTTGGGCGAATTGTTTTTTCATTAAACCAACAAACCATTAGTTCGATGTCTTGATTGGCATCTGGCTTATTATTGGGTCTAACGATCATATCACCTCTACTGATATCAATTTCATCTGATAAGCGAATAGTTACAGACATCGGAGGAAAGGCCTCTTCTATAGGACCTTCAAATGTATCAATAGATTTAATCGTGCTCGTCCATCCTGAAGGCATGACCATTACATCGTCTCCTACTTTCATGATTCCACCTGCTACACGACCAGCATACCCTCTATAATCATGGTATTCATCTGATTGTGGACGGATGACATATTGTACTGGGAATCGAGCATCTACTAAATTATTGTCAGAACCAATATGAATATTTTCCAGTGTATATAATAAAGTAGGGCCATCATACCAGTCCATTGCTTCAGATCTATCTACTACATTATCTCCATTAAGGGCACTGATAGGTATAAAGCGAATATCTTTTACTTGTAGACGTGCACCGAAGTCTTCAAAGTCTTCTTTAATTTGATCAAATACTTCTTTGGAGTAATCTACTAAATCCATCTTATTGACACATACAACGATGTGTGGAATTTGCAATAAAGAAGCAATGAATGAGTGTCTTTTGGTTTGTTCTACTACTCCTTTACGTGCGTCAATCAAAACAATAGCTAAGTTAGCTGTTGATGCACCTGTTACCATATTTCTGGTATATTGGATATGGCCTGGAGTATCTGCTATGATAAACTTTCTTTTTGGAGTAGCGAAATAACGGTAGGCAACATCAATAGTAATACCTTGTTCTCTTTCCGCTTTTAAGCCATCTGTTAGTAAGGCTAAATTAACTTGTTCTTCTCCTTTATTAGCGCTTGATTTCTCAATAGCTTCATATTGATCTTCAAAGATTGATTTCGTATCGTACAAAAGACGACCGATTAATGTACTCTTACCATCATCTACGCTTCCTGCAGTAGTGAATCGAAGTAGTGTCATATCTAAATAGCTCATTTGTTTTTTTTGGTACGTTAGTAATTAGTACGTTGGTATGTTAGTAATTAGTATGTTAGTTAATTGGTGTATTGGTGCATTAGTACGAATCAACCAATTTACTAATCAACTATTTAACTAATTTACTCATCATCGGCTTAGGGATGGTAGCGGTATGTGGCGGCCATGCTGCGACCTACGGCGCTTAGTGATGCGATGGCTGGCCCGCAGGGCAGACAAGCAGCACTTAGCAGAGTGGGAGCAGGATAGCCACATAAGAGCGGACAGCCCGACCGTACGCCTTCGGCGAATGATAAATGCATAATGATGAATGATGAATTTATTATTGCCAAACAGTTAGTTTAATACGAGCGTACGGAAAGCCCCTATTAAAAGTAACCTTCTTTTTTTCTGTCTTCCATGGATGTTTCTGAACGCTTATCATCAGAACGGCCTCCTCTTTCTGTGATACGAGTGGCAGATACTTCTGCGATTATATCATCAATGGTAGAGCAATCTGACTCAAAGCAGCCTGTACAGGTCATATCTCCCAATGTACGGAAACGTACTTGACGCGTGCTGTAAGACTCGCTATCTTTCAGTTGTACGAAAGGGGATTTGGCTAGGAGTACTCCATCCCGCTCAAATACTTCTCTTTCGTGAGCGAGATAGATGGAAGGCAATTCGATATTTTCTTTTTTGATGTATTGCCAAACGTCCATTTCTGTCCAGTTACTGATTGGGAATACTCGGAAGTGTTCGCCCATATTGTATCGACCATTGAATAGGTTCCAAAGTTCTGGACGTTGATTTTTAGGGTCCCATTGTCCGAAGTCGTCTCTGTGTGAGAAGAATCTTTCTTTGGCACGTGCTTTTTCTTCGTCTCTTCTGGCTCCTCCCATTAGTGCGTCGAATTTTAGTTCTTCGATAGCGTCTAAAAGGGTGGTAATTTGAGCGAAGTTACGACTAGCGTTAACTCCTTTTTCTTCTGTTACTCTTCCTTGATCGATAGAGTCTTGAACTGACTTCACGATCATTCTCACTCCATTATCAACGGCTAGTTGATCACGGTATGCAATGGCTTCAGGGAAGTTGTGCTCTGTATCAATGTGCATTAGTGGGAATGGAATTTTGGCTGGCCAAAAGGCTTTTTTGGCTAGGTGAAAGACGGTAATAGAATCTTTACCACCAGAGAAAAGTAAAACTGGGTTTTGGAATTGAGAGGCAACTTCTCTAAGAATAAATATTGCTTCTGCTTCTAGTTCCTCTAAGTGTGTAAGATTGTATTGATGCATTCTAGTTCGGTTTATTGTTTCCAAATCGGAATCAAATTCTGACATAATTATGTATGCGTTTATTCTACAATTAGTTTTTCCAATTCAATGAACTCATTTAAAGTTTTCCTACTGGCTTAGAAAATGGCTGTTTTTCCGTATTTCTTCGTTATTTTTTCGGTCCGTAGCCCTGCTATGCACCTCAAAAATGCCTTGAACTACGAAAAAACAGCTAATTTTCAGCTTCATTATAAAACTTTAAATGAGTTCAATTAAAGGTAGTGCATAGTCCAAAATGGCTCCTGCACTTTCTGCTACGCTTTGAATACCTGTATTCACTTCTACTTGTGGTGAAGGTGGTGCTTCAAAGGGTGCGTCTATACCTGTGAAGTTTTTGATTTCTCCTGCCCTTGCTTTTTTGTAAAGGCCTTTGACGTCTCTTTCCTCACAGACTTCTAGAGAGGCATTGACAAATACCTCAATGAAATCCTCTTCCCCTATGATAGACTTAGCGACCTTTCGAATTTCGATAGTTGGACTAACGAAACTATTGATTACTACTATGCCTCCATCTAGGAAAAGGCGGGACACTTCTGCAATTCTACGAATATTTTCCATTCTATCTTCAGCAGTAAAGCTGAGATTGTTGCAGATACCACTACGTACATTATCTCCATCGAGCACTTTAGTGATAAAGCCTTTTTGGTGTAATACGCTTTCAATTTGTCTTGCTACAGTTGTTTTTCCAGAACCTGAAAGGCCTGTTAACCATAGTACTTTTGCTCTTTGTTTGAGCAAATTTTCCATATCTGAACGCTGTAATAGCTGATCAAAAACGGGATATATGTTATTAGGATTTGCCATTTCGGTGCAAAAGTAGAAAATAATCAATCAAAACACTAATATTGTTGATACTCAATGTAATGAAATAAGGGCAGCCGACATAAATGTAAGAGGCACTTAAATTTACATACTCAAATTGATAGTAGTTTTGAATTACGGAAATTTCGACGTAGTTCCTTTGTATTAGTCTCAAAATAAAGCCTATTTTGTGCGCTAATTTCCTAATAATAATACGATTAGACTAAAAACAAACTTTGATAAACCTTGATCTCATATTTACTTTAGGAGCCATTCTCTTCATTATGATAGTGATTTATACAGAATGGCTTTCCGCTAATATGGCTTTTTTTATCGCTATTAGTGTACTTACATTAGTGGGTATTATTAGTCCTGTTGAGATGTTAAGTGGCTTTGCTAATGAGCAATTGGTTGTCATTATCATGCTTTTATTTATTGGTAATGTATTGCGGCGTACTTCCCTTTTGCTATATATTTTTGATAGTATTTTCAGGGGAGCCACTACTTATAGGGGATTTATGGCTCGAATGATGTTATTCATTGCTTCGGCTTCTACCTTTTTGAATAATACGCCTTTAGTAGCTATGATTTTACCTTATGTACATAGCTGGGGTATCAAGAAAGATGTTGCTCCTTCTAAATTACTGATTCCACTCTCTTATGCATCTATATTAGGAGGTAGTGCTACTTTAATTGGTACTTCTACTAATTTATTAGTGAATAGCATGGCCATTGAAAATGGTTTGCCTTCTCTTGCCTTATTCGATTTTTCTTTAGTAGGCGGTACAATGATGTTCATTGGGATCTTATACTTAATAATTGTTGGTCCGCATATACTACCTGAACATACCGAGTACTTGCAACAGATCGTTGATCAGCCTAAAAAGTATTTTATTGAAACAAAGGTAAAGCCAAACTCTCCTTTAGTGAATAAAGATATAGAAGGGGCGAATCTTAGGAACTTAAAGAATTTGTTTTTGGTGGAGATTATCCGAAATGAGGAGCAAATTTTTCCTATTTCTCCTGATGAAATGATTAAAGCTGAAGACACCTTGATTTTCACTGGAAATACAGCTGCAATATCAGACATTCAGAACCCTGCTTTTGGGCTTTCTTTCCCTAAAGATAATGCCATTAAGGTAGATCCTTCTACCAATATAGCGGAGTTAATTGTGGCTCCTAATGCCTCAATTAGTAATAGGGTTATTAGAGAAACCGCTTTTAGAGGTCGGTATGATGCTGCGATAGTGGCCGTACATAGAAATGGGGAGCGCCTATCTGGTAAGATAGGAAATATTCGCTTAAAATCTGGTGATGTATTAATGGTATTAACGGGTAGTGACTTCTTTAAGAGAGTGGTTTCCAATAATGATTTTTACATTATTTCTAAGACAACAGACTTCACGAATATTAACTTTGCGAAAGGTTTGTTTGTATTAATTGGGATTTTGATTGCGATTGTATTAGCAGCTTTGGGTATTATGTCTTTATTTAAGTCTCTATTGATATTATGTGGAGGAATTTTGTTATTCAATATAATTCCAAGAAATGAGCTCTTGCGCAATATTGATTTTAATTTGGTATTTCTAATTGGGATGGGCTTAGCTTTAGGAAAGGCATTAGTCAATAGTGGAGCGGCTCAACTGATAGCGGATGGCTTATTGAATATTTCTGAACCATTAGGTACTATTGGTTTGTTGGGTATATTATTTTTGACCACTAATTTCTTATCGGCCTATATGATTAATAAAGCGGCAGTTGCTATTACTTTACCTATTGCTGCTACATTGGCGATTAGTTTAGATGTTCCTCATCAGCCTCTTATCTTAGCTGTTGCTTTTGGTGCTTGTGCTAGTTTTTTAACTCCTATTAGTTTTCAGACTAATTTGATGGTGTATGGACCTGGAGGGTATAGTTTCAAGGACTTTCTAAAAATTGGCTTTCCTTTAGTACTTATATACATGTTGGTATGCATTGGGCTTTTAAGTTTTCAATATAATTTATGGTAATTTTGAATGATTCATTAAAAAAAGCCATAAAACAACACTACTTTTGCACATATTTAAACCACTTACTAAAAGTGATTTATTATTACAAATAATAAACGCATTAACATAAATACAACTGTTACCCCATGCGTCTAAAGAGCGCATACAAAATGCAGAACAGTTACAAAAAAAACAAAAAATGACTAATCATTCTGGATTATTAAGAAAAGCTACTTATGCTTCAATTGAAGGAGGAGCGGCAATATTAGAAGTCTATAAGACAGCTTTTGCTGTTGAGATGAAAGAAGATAAAAGCCCTTTAACAGAAGCTGATAAACGATGTAATGACATTATTGTGGCAGCTTTGGAGAATACGGGTATTGAGATATTAAGTGAGGAGGGTAGAGATATTCCTTATAATGAGCGTTCTTCTTGGCCAAAATTTTGGTTAGTTGACCCATTAGATGGCACTAAAGAATTTATCAAGAAAAATGGCGAATTTACTGTAAATATTGCCTTGATTAGCGCGGATAGCCCGATTATGGGAGTCATATTTGTTCCTGTCAAAGAAAGGCTGTATTTTGGCCTCGAAGGTAAAGGTTCTTTCAAATTGGAAAATGCGACTGAAGAGTTAGCTGCTTTGGCTAATATTTCAGATGAGGAAGAATGGATGAAGGCCTTATGTGCGAAGTGTGATGGTTTGCCTGTAGCTCAAGACAGAGATAAGATAGTAATTGTTGGGAGTCGTTCTCATATGAATGACGAGACAAGAGCTTTTATAGAAGAACAGCAAGCTATACATGGAGAAGTAGAAATGATTTCTTGCGGTAGCTCCTTAAAAATTTGTGAGGTAGCGGAAGGAAATGCAGATATGTATCCGAGATTTGCTCCTACTATGGAGTGGGATACTGGAGCAGGAGATGCGATTGCTCGTTTTTCAGGAGCAAGTGTTATTAAAGTCGAAAGTCAAACTCCCCTTGTTTATAATAAAGAAAATTTGCTTAACCCTTGGTTTTTGGTAAAGAGAGAAACAGCAACTAAGGCTTAGGGATGTCCTATATTTAATTATACAAGCCATTAAAAAATAATGAAAATACTCGTAACTGGAAGTGCTGGTTTTATTGGATTTCATCTTATCAAGCAATTACTTGAAAGAGGCGATGAGGTCATTGGGTTAGATAGCATTAATGATTATTATGATCCAAACTTAAAATACGGTCGATTGGCTGCAAGCGGTATCAAGCAGTATGATATTAGTTATAATAAGATGGTGCAAAGCGATCTTTTTCCTAATTATCGTTTTGCTCAGTTGCAGTTGGAGGATAGAGCTGCTATAGAACAGCTTTTCAAAGAAGAATCCTTTGATGCGGTATGTAATTTAGCTGCTCAAGCAGGTGTACGCTATAGTTTAGAGCAGCCTCGCAAATATATAGATAGTAATATTGTAGGCTTTCTCAATATTTTAGAAGCCTGTAGAAATTATGAAGTGGGCCATTTGGTGTATGCTAGTAGTTCTAGTGTTTATGGCATGAATAAAAGTATTCCATTTTCGGAAAAAGATGGGACCAACCACCCGATTAGTTTGTATGCTGCAACTAAGAAATCTAATGAATTAATGGCACATACTTATAGCCATTTATTTGGAGTTCCTACAACTGGTTTGAGATTTTTCACGGTTTATGGCCCATGGGGGCGTCCTGATATGGCTTATTATATATTTGCGAATAAGATCGCTGCTAATGAGTCTATTGATGTCTATAATTTTGGAGAAATGAAGCGTGACTTCACTTATGTAGATGATGTTGTAGAAGGGGTTATTAAGGTGATTGATCGCCCTGCTCAAGGAAATTCGAATTGGGATGCAGAGAAAGCCTTACCGAATGAATCAAGTGCTCCCTATAAAATATATAATATTGGTAATAATCAACCTGTAGACTTAATGGAGTTTATTCATACCATTGAGGAGGCTATGGGAACAAAAGCACAAATCAACTTAAAACCGATCCAAGCAGGTGATGTAGAAATGACATGGGCTGATGTAAATGATTTAATCAATGATTTTAATTACCGTCCAACTACTACAATTCAAGAAGGAATTAGTAATTTTGTGGCGTGGTTCAAGGAGTTTCATATTACACAAAAAAAATAAATGATTGATGTAGCAACAAATAGCCATCAATAAAATTTGAAAATTTCACACATGAAAGGAATCATATTAGCTGGGGGGTCAGGGACGCGTCTCTACCCTATTACAAAAGGTATTAGTAAACAATTGATGCCTATTTATGACAAGCCGATGATCTATTATCCTCTATCAGTATTGATGATGGCTGATATCAGGGATATACTCATAATCTCAACGCCTCACGATTTACCAAGTTTCCAAAAATTATTGGGTGATGGAAGTGATTTGGGTTGTAATTTTTCTTATGTAGAACAAAAAATACCAAATGGATTAGCTCAGGCCTTTGTATTAGGAGAAGAGTTTATTGGTAATGATAAAGTTTCTTTGATATTGGGAGATAATATCTTTTATGGGACTGGTTTTCAGAATACGGTACGCAAAAGGAATGATCCTGATGGGGGAGTTATTTTCGCCTATAAAGTTTCTGATCCTGAACGATATGGTGTGGTGGAATTTGATGAAGAATTTAATGCCCTTTCTATAGAGGAAAAACCAGCGCATCCTAAATCAAATTATGCAGTACCTGGTCTTTACTTTTATGATAATTCAGTGGTAGATGTAGCTAAAAATTTACAACCAAGTGCCAGAGGAGAATACGAAATCACTGATGTTAATAAGTATTACTTAAAAGAGAAGAAGCTTAAAGTGGCGGTATTAGGTCGTGGAACTGCCTGGTTAGATACGGGTACTTTTGGCAGCCTAATGCAAGCCAGTCAGTTTGTTGAAATTATAGAAAACCGACAAGGCTTAAAAATCGGCTGTATCGAAGAAATCGCTTATAATATGAATTTCATTGATGCTGAACAATTAGAAGTATTGGCAGAACCTCTTAAAAAAAGTGGATATGGCAAATACCTTTTAAGATTGCTTGATAAATAGTTCTGAAGAATGAAAAAGAATCTGAGTATACTACTATTAACTGTTTGCATTTGTTCTTTGTATGCCTGTAAGAAAGGGGCTGTAAAAATAAATGATCTACTACAAAGAGAAGGAGTATTTTTATTGGAAAATACTCCTTATTCTGGTAAAGCAGTAAAATCTTATGAAAATGGCCGTCTACAAATCGAGACTCAATTCAAAAATGGCCGTCAAAATGGCTTAAGAAGAGAATGGTATAAAAGCGGTAAGCTTAGTAGAGAAGTCAATATGATAGAAGGCATGAAGGATGGTAAGCTCACGCTATGGTATAGCAATGGAACTTATGAAAGAGAAGCCTATTTCACCAATGATACCCTCAATGGCTTAGCTAAAGAATGGCATAAAAATGGCGAAAAAAAATTGGAAACCAATTATGTCATGGGAATAGAAGATGGTGAAAGATTAGAATGGTATAAGAATGGCCAACAAAAAGGAAGAGAATTTTTTGTTAATGGTATCAAGAATGGAACAAAAAAAGCATGGCACCCTAATGGACAAGAAATGCTAATCACCTCTTTTAATAACGGCTTGCTCGATAGTATGCGTACTGAATGGTATGAAAATGGACAGCAGAAATCTATTACCAATTATAAGAATAATCTTAAGCAAGGGAAGAAAACTGAATGGCACTTAAATGGTGAGAAAAAATTAGAATCAGAGTTTAATGAACTGGGCCAAAAACATGGCACCAAAACCGAATGGTTCAATGATGGTAAAAAGAAGTATGAAGCAATCTTCGCTAATGATGAATTAGTCAAAGAAGTCTATAATGCAAAGCCAGAAAAACAACCGAAGAAAAATAAGAAACGAAATAAAAAAAACGCCTCTAAATCAAAGTAATCTCTAATGAAAAAACTGATTTATATATTCGCTCTTTTAGTTATTGTAGCCTGCTCTCAAAAAAAAGTAGATAATCGTACACTTGTAGAAAGAAATGGCTTATTCCTCTTTGAAGGAAGTCCTTACTCTGGCAAGACTTATGATATGTACAAAAATGAACAGATCAGAGGAGAATTTAATTATGTAGACGGCAAACTAAACGGTAGCAAAAAAATCTATCAAAAAAATGGCTCCTTAGAGCTAGAAGTCGAGTATAAAGATGGAATTAAAAATGGCTTGAGAAAAATGTGGTGGGAGAATGGGACCCAAAAATCTCAAGAAACTTTTGTTAATGATGTTCGCCAAGGTTTAAAAACGGTTTGGTATGATAATGGCCAAAAAGAAATGGAAGTCAATTTCTCAAATGATGAAAAAGAAGGGCCGCAAAAAAAATGGTGGGAAAGTGGTCAACTGAAAGAAGAAACCAATTTTGTGAATGGGGTACAAACAGGAAGAAAATCAACTTGGTTTGAGGATGGTGTAAAAAAATCTGAAGAGTTTCGAGATGAAGAAGGCCAACAAACAGGAGAACTTAATATCTGGTACGAAAACGGAGAGTTAAAAGAAAAATCTTACTTCAAAGCAGGACAGCTTGATAGCTTAAAAGAATTATGGCACGAAAACGGAGAGATGAAAATGCAAATCATCTTCAAAAATGGCCTCAAATTCAAACAATTCTCATGGCACGATAATAAACAGATCAAACAAGAACGTTTCTTCGATGAACAAGGAGCAGTTACTGGGATCACCAAAAGCTGGTATGCAGATGGACAACAAGAATCGATCATAGACAGAAACAATGGCCTTAAAAAGACAGAATGGTATGAGAGCGGCCAAATAAAACTTGAAGAGGTTTACGACTCTAAACGTAATGGAAAAAATACCGAATGGCATGATAATGGCCAAATGAAAAGCAAATCAAATTTTGTGAATGGTCGTAAAAATGGGGAGTATAAAGAATGGTACAAAAATGGACAGCTAAAACTCAATCAAACATTTGTAGGCGGTAGCCGAGAGGGCAAGAAAACAGAATGGCATGAGAATGGAGTGGTAAAATTAGAAGTCAAATTCAAAAATGATGTACGAGTCGGTAATCCGCTTAAGTGGAATAAAAATGGAGATAGAATGACCGAAGGCGCTAATAAAAAGAAAGGAAAAAAAGGAAAGGGTAAAAAGGCAAAAGCTAAGAAATAGTAAAGGAGGACAAACAACTCAAGTCCGTTAACACATCACACAAGCTAAATATAATGACAAGCAGCAAAAAAACGTTTGACAAAACACACCCTTCTATCGCATTTCTAAAATCAGCATTAACGGCTGATAGCTCACTTATGCCATCAGAAAAATTCCTCCAATGGATGAATGAAAAGAAAAAGGCTATTACAGTCAGTGTTGACAAAATAAAATTCAGCGAAATGAATGACTGGGGCTTCGATGAAAATAGCACCAATCTCGTGCATAGCTCAGGCAAATTTTTCTCTATTGAAGGAATCTCTATCAAAACCAATTGGGGTGGAGTCCCTGAATGGACGCAACCGATTATCAATCAAGCCGAAATCGGATTCTTAGGCATCATTACCAAAAAATTTGATGGCGTCCTACACTTCTTAATGCAAGCAAAAATTGAACCGGGCAATATCAATTTCGTTCAGCTCTCCCCTACCCTACAAGCTACTAAAAGTAATTATACTAAAGTTCATAAGGGAAAAACACCACTTTATCTCGAATATTTTAATGGCGAATATAAAGGCCCAAAAAGAGTCTTGCTGGATCAATTACAATCCGAACAAGGCGCCCGTTTCTTAATGAAAAGAAATAGAAATATCATCATCGAAATTGATGACGAAATCGAACCATACGATAATTTCTGCTGGCTGACCTTAGGACAAATAAAAGAATTCTTATTACTGGATAATGTTATTAATATGGATACCCGTACCGTAATCTCTGGTATCCCTTTTGGTAACTACCCAAATGAAATCATCGATTTCTATAGCACGCTACAATCTAAAAACGATCAAGGCGAATATGAAAAAGGCTTATTAATTTCTGCCTTAGAAAATGAAAATCATCTACACGAAATGGAAGAAATAATTTCGTGGATCACTCACCTTAAATCCAAATACGAACTGGAGCTAAGACGCATTCCTTTAGCAGAGGTGAACGAATGGAAAAAAGATGATTATGCAATCTATCATAAAGATCACAAATATTTCAAAGTAATCGCCGTTAGAGCAGCTATTCATAATAGAGAAGTCAAAAGCTGGACACAGCCATTGGTCGAGTCCGTCCAAGAGGGATTAATCGCATTTGTCATCAAAAAAATAAATGGTGTTTACCATTTCTTGGTACAAGCAAAATTAGAAGCAGGTAATTTCGATATTATCGAATTAGCCCCTACCGTCCAATGTCTAACAGGTAATTATAGAGACGCTAAAAACAAACCCCCATTTTTGGATTATGTACTCAATGCTGATGAAAGCCTCATTCGCTACAGTACCTTCCAATCTGAAGAAGGTGGGCGCTTCTATCAAGAACAAAACAAAAATATAATAGTCGAAGCCGATGACAGTATTCCTTTAGAGTTGCCAGAAAATTATATCTGGATGACCCTTAATCAAATGAATACCTTCATCAAATTCAATAACTACCTAAATATACAATCTCGAAGCCTGATCGCTTCTGTCAAATTTGTATAACAATACTTTTATTAGGGCGCACCCCATTATTATTTTGGCCGTTGGGCGCACACATAGATGCGCCCCTACATGGACGGCCAAAATAATAATGGGTCGGGCTATCCGCTCTTATGTGGCTATGTTGCTCCTACTTTGCTAAGGCACCTTAGTCTGCCCTTCGGGCCAGCCGTCAGTTGCCTAAGCGCCGTAAGTCGCAGCATATACGCCACATACCGCTTCTATCCCTTGCGCATCAAATTAAAGAGAATCTAAAACCTATGAGCAAAATCCGTGTGGGCGTTTTAGGATGCGCCAATATCGCTGGGCGTTCTGTTATTCCAGCTATCAAAAATACTGAAGCATTAGAGCTTATCGTAGTAGCTAGTAGAAGCATTGATAAAGCCAACTCCTTCGCAGAAAAATTCAATTGCGAAGCCTTAGGCGATTATGATGCATTAGTGAATAGAGAAGATATTGATGCGCTCTACATTCCTTTACCAACAGGCATGCATTATGAATGGTGTATCAAAGCACTCAAGGCAGGCAAGCATGTTATTTGCGAGAAATCTTTAGCAGAAAATCTGGAGGAAGTAAGCGAAATCGTTAAAGTAGCTCAAGAAAATAATTTGGTCGTGATGGAAAACTTTATGTTTGAATATCACTCCCAACATCAGTTCGTTTTCGACTTACTTGAAAAGGGTGATTTAGGGGAAATTCGTTGTTTCAGAAGTTCTTTTGGATTCCCACCTTTTAGAGATCAAGATAATATCCGCTACCAAAAATCATTAGGAGGCGGTGCTCTATTAGATGCTGGTGCATATCCATTAAAAGCATCTCAAATATTCCTAGGCAAAGGCTTAGAGGTAAAGGGCGCTTTTTTGAACTATGACCCTATTCGAGAGGTTGATATATATGGAGGTGCTTTCTTAAGAGGAGAAAATGGAGTATTCGCAGAAATCGCCTTTGGATTTGATAATTACTATCAGTGCAATTACGAAATATGGGGTAGCAAAGGCAAACTAACCGCCGAGCGTGCCTTCACTGCTGGTCCTGGCTTTAAGCCTAAAGTAATCGTCGAAACACAAGATCAAAGATTTGAATATGCGCTAGCTGCGGATAATCACTTTGAAAAGATAATGGCTGATTTTGCTGTCGCTGTAAAAGAGGGCAAAATAGCCGAAAAACACGAAATCTTATTAGATCAATCCAGATTAATTACACAAGTAAGAGCTCATGCAAATTAAAGACAAACCTACCTACGTAACTATGCCATCCTTAGCTCCTCTTCATGAGCTAAGTGAGCTATTAGCAGGCGTCTGGGAAAGAGGCATACTAACGCATAATGGACCACTCGTTCAACAATTAGAAAGAGAACTATGTGAATATATGCGAATCAAAAACATGGTTGCGATGACCAATGGTACAGTCGCTATTCAACTAGCGATTAAAGCCCTTGATCTTAAAGGCGAAATCATCACCACCCCATTCACTTGGGTAGCTACTTCAACTGCTATTATATGGGAGCAATGTACGCCTATATTTGTAGACATCGATCCTGACACACTCAATATCGATCCTAGCAAAATTGAGGATGCAATCACACATAAAACAGTAGGAATTCTACCTGTTCATGTTTTTAGTAATCCTTGTGATGTAGAAGCCATAGATGAAATAGCCAAACGAAAAAACTTAAAAGTTATTTATGATGCCGCTCATGCTATGTGTGTGGATTATAAAGGCAAATCAGTCTTAGAGTATGGAGATATCAGTGCTACCAGCTTCCACGCAACTAAGCTATTCAATACAGGAGAAGGAGGTGGCTGTGTCACTACTAACGAGGACCTACACGAACGATTAAAGCGCTTGCGTTTCTTCGGACATAACGACAAAAAAGAAATCGTAGATGAAGGCTGTAATGGTAAAATGACGGAAATTCACGCTGCTTTAGGCTTAGTAAATTTGCGTTATCAAGATCAAGTAAGAGAAAAGCGTAGACAATTATTTGATACTTATCACGAACAATTAAGCCCTATTTCTGAAATTCGTTTCCAAAAATTTGATAAGGAAGCTTATAACTATAGTTATATGCCTGTCATCTTTGACTCTGAGGAAAGATTATTAAAAATAGATCAAGCATTGAAAGCGAAAGACATTCATGCAAGAAGATATTTTTATCCATCTGTTAATACGATGCGAGGAATTGCACAATATACGCCAACTCCTATCTCTGAAGATATCGCAAAACGTATTTTATGCCTTCCATCATTCAACGAGTTGAGCTTTGACAAGGCCTTGGAAATAAGCGAAATCGTTAAGCAACAGTTCTAAATAAACTTTTATGCGTCCTTACTTCTCCATAGTGAGTCCAGTTTATAGAGCTGAAAATATTATTGATAAGTTAGTCGAAGAAATCGATACAGAAATCTCCAAGATTACTGACAACTTTGAAATCATATTAGTAGAAGATTGCGGCCCTGATAACTCTTGGGATAAGATAGTAGAAAACTGTCATAAAAACCCAAGAGTTAGAGGAATTAAGCTAAGCCGTAATTTTGGGCAGCAGTATGCCCTCAATGCTGGCTTGGATGCAAGTAGGGGCGAGTGGATTATCACAATGGATTGTGATCTGCAAGATCAACCCAGTGAGATTCACAAGATGTACGCAAAGGCTCAAGAAGGCTATGAAATTATTTTAGCTAGTAGAGAAGATCGTCAAGATGATTTTCTAAAGAAGTTCTTTTCTCAAGCCTTTTATAAAGTCATGAGTTATCTCACAGATACTCATCAAGATCCTTCCGTAGCCAACTTTGTACTCTATAATCGCAAAGCTGTCGATGCCCTTAAAAAGCTAAATGATTATAATCGCTATTATCCCATGATGTTACAATGGGTCGGTTTCAAGCGTATTAAAGTGCCGATCCAACATGCAGAAAGAGAAGATGGGCACTCTTCTTATTCTTTCAAAGCGAGAGTAAATTTAGCCATTGAAACGATGCTTTCCTTTTCAGATAAACCGCTTCGTTTAACCGTTCAGTTAGGTTTAGTTATATCTTTGATTTCGGTTATTTTTGGGATCAGATCGATCTTAATTTATATGTGGGGCGAAGTTGCTGTAGAAGGATGGACCAGTTTGATTTTAACGATCAGTTTCTTCTCTGGTTTAATCATTTCTATTTTAGGAATGATTGGGCTTTATATCGGGAAAATTTTTGAGAGTGTAAAAAATCGTCCTACCTATATCGTTTCTCAAGAAGTGGGTGCTTTTCAAGCTTCTATTACTGAAAAAACATCCTAAAAAATCAAAACTCTTCAGTATTTCCTCTAATAAGAGCTTATTTACTTATTGGATTTAACTTTAATAAGTTGACAGTATTTCTTGCGCAAGGGATAGGAGTGGTATGAGGCGTCAATGTGACTGCTTATGTAGCTTAGCTGGACGCAGGCTGGCCACGCAGTGGCAGACAAGTACGGCTTAGCGGAATAGCAGGCGCATAGCCTCATAATAACGGATAGCCCGACCCGATGCTTATTTTTCATCAGAGGGCGGACATATAGGTAGCACCCCTACGAGCCGATGAAAAATAAGCATCGGGTTGCGCCCAAATTTAAAACAACACAACTAAAGGCAATAAAAAATGCTATTTAATTCGATAGATTTTGCCATATTTTTGCCAATTGTATTTGCATTATATTGGTTTGTGGCCAACAAGAGTTTGAAGTTGCAAAACTTTTTGATCTTGGTGGCCAGCTATGTTTTTTATGGTTGGTGGGATTGGCGTTTCCTTTCTCTAATTTTGTTTAGTACCATAGTGGATTATACCATTGGGCTGAATTTGGGGAAGCAAACAGACCCTTTAAAACGCAAACTTTTACTTTGGACAAGTATCTGTGTTAATTTGGGATTTTTAGGATACTTTAAGTATTCTAACTTTTTCATTGATAATTTTGTGAGTGCGTTTTCTTTCTTTGGGCAAGATATTTCTATTAATTCTTTAAAAATCATATTGCCGGTTGGGATTAGTTTTTATACTTTCCAAACATTGAGTTATACCATTGATATTTATAAAGGAAAGTTAGAGCCTTCTAAGGATTTCATTGCTTGTGCCGCCTTTGTAAGTTTTTTCCCTCAATTAGTGGCAGGGCCCATTGAGCGGGCATCCAATTTATTGCCTCAATTTTATAAGAGTCGGACCTTTGATTATGCGCAGGCGACGGATGGTATGCGACAAATTCTTTGGGGTTTATTTAAGAAGGTAGTGATAGCTGATAATTGTGCAGAATTTGCGAATGATATTTTTGATAATTCTGAAGATCAAACGGGTAGTACTTTAGTATTGGGAGCCTTATTTTTCACTTTTCAAATTTATGGTGATTTCTCGGGTTATTCTGATATTGCTATTGGAACGGCTCGTTTATTTGGTTTTAATTTGATGCGCAACTTTGCCTTTCCTTATTTTTCAAGGGATATAGCTGAGTTTTGGAGAAGGTGGCATATTTCGCTTTCTACTTGGTTTAGGGATTATTTGTATATCCCATTAGGCGGTAGTAGAGGGGGCAATTCTATGCGAATAAGAAATACCTTTATCATCTTTATTGTGAGTGGCTTTTGGCATGGTTCCAATTGGACTTTCATTGTATGGGGCTTTTTGAATGCACTTTATTTCCTTCCACTTTTACTTTCTAATAAGAATCGGAATAATATGGGGATGATTGCTGAGGGAAGATATTTGCCTAGTTTAAGAGACTTTGCCAATATGGGGATGACTTTTAGCTTGACTGTTTTAGCATGGATATTTTTTAGGGCTGAAAATTTGACTCATGCATTAAGTTATATTAAGGGTATATTCTCAACAAGTTTATTTACAATACCAGAGGTATTGCCTTGGTATTTATTTGCTTTAATTGGAGCATTTATTCTTATTGAATGGTTGGGTAGAGAAGGACAATATGCCATTGAAAAATTGGGGCTTGATTGGAAGCGCCCAATCCGATGGGGTTTTTATTATGTTCTTTTTATCTTCATTTTGAGGTATGGCCATAAGCAGGCTGAATTCATCTATTTTCAATTCTAAACGATGAAAAAATTTCTAATAAACATACTGCTTTTTAGTACAATATTGCTGGCTTATTTTGGGGCTTGTGCATTGGCTAATAATTACATTAGTAATAATCAGACTTCATCAAAGCTGAAAGAAGATAAAAGGATACTAATCACGGGTGATTCTCATACCAGAAGAGGAGTTAATCCAAGACTATTTGATTCGGCTCAGAATATTTCTCAATCTGGGGAGGCGACTTATATTTCTTATATCAAACTAAAGTATGTGCTATCAAAAATGAAGATAGATACTTTATTGATTGGGTATGGTCATCATAATGTGTCTGGCTATAATGATAAAAAACTTTATGATAGTCGTTGGGCTTCTGAATTATTTCATCGTTGCTATATGTTTCCGAAGGATTTATTAGCTATTCAAGATGTACAATTTGATTATTTTGAGTTTGCTAAGATTTACTTTAAGAATATGTGCTTGTATCCCAATAGAAAACACCTAAATTTTATTGGAGGCTTTTCTACTAATAGAGGAAATAATTTACGAACTTCTAAAAGAGCGGCTAATAGACATTATAATGAAAACCCAAAAGGATTTGAGTCTTCAAAAAGCTGTATTGCTTATATGGATTCTATCATTCAGTTATGTGAGCGAAATGAGGTGGTACCTATAGTAGTAGGAACACCAGTTATTAATGATTATTTCAAGCGTATACCTAGAATCAATCGAAAAATATATAGACAAGAAATGGCCAAGTTAAGGCGAAGGGGTATTACCGTATTAGATTTCACTCATGATGAATATCCTGATAATTACTTCAAAGACTCAGATCACCTTAATAAAAGAGGTGCCAATGGATTTACGAAAGATTTATTATTTGCCATTAAGAATGGGAAAGCCCCCCTACAAAAAGAAAAAATGACTGTAGAGTAAAAATAGGAACTCAAAACTCCTGTATTCATCTGTTATAAAAAATAGGGGCGATCCTTTTGGTCGCCCCTATTTTTTTATTAGAAACCGATAAGTCCTATTTTTATTCGAGTGCTTCCAGTACTTTCTCTACCTTTCTTAACCTTTTTTCCGCTGCTCTACGATTAGATTCTGGTAATGTAGAGAAGTCAAAGCTGGCATACTTTTGACAATTCACCTTTGCTATAGCATTTTCCTGAATCTTATAATAAGAGTTACATAATATAAAATAAGGGAAAGCGCTATTCCTGTCCAATTGAACGGACTCTGTGGCTAATTCAATACTTTTAACATAATCTTTTTGATTATAACTTGATAAAGCATTTTTATTTAGTACACCTATTTGATCCTGCTGGGTTTCTTTATCTGTGTCCTCCTTGGGGGCTGAATTTTGATTATTCTTTTTCTTCTTTTTCGGCATTGTTTTAAAGAAGCTTTCAGCCTCTAAAATCGTTCTACTCCAAACATTTTTAAGCCTTAAGTCTACAAAGAAATGGTGGTATTGTTTCAGGTCTGAGCCGATCACTATTAACATAGCACCTATAATAAATGGCCAAAAATATTTTCGCCCATCAAATAATTGTTTGGCTATTCCAAAGATAAAACTAACGGCAAAGAATCGATAAACAAAGTCTAGAAAGATACCATACCTCACATGCTTTATCAATAGGGAAAATACGCCAAATGAATAAGCTAAAAAAGCAATAAAAATAAGGCTATTGATATCTTGATGATTCTTATCTGCAAATATCTTTTTACCATTTAATCGGGCGATGAAAAAACCGACTCCTAAAAAGAATAAAATAGATACTACTGGAGATAAGATAAAGAAGTCAACAAAGTACTGATACCAAGGCCCATTTTTAGATTTCACATGATAATCAGCTCGCTCATTAAATAAATGTCGATTAGATTGATAAGTTACAATTTCGTATAAATCACCCAAACCGAATATAATGGAATGACATAGTAATAAAACTATTGGTGGAATAAATATCGCTGCTGCAATATGTTTGTAATCAATTTCTTTATTATATACCCATTTACTAACTATTAAAATCCCAATGAAGAATGGGAAAAACAAGGCGGAAGTCTCCTTCCATGCTAAATTTAAAAAGAGTGCTAAAACTAAAACAGCGATATTTTTTTTATTCGGATAATGGGCATAATTGATCGCACTAAATAAAGCGAGCATCATCAAAAAATAATGCTGGGTCTCCATTAATGCCCTGGCTGAAAACCCCATTAACATGGGGGCTAAACTCACTAAAAGTGATACCGCTAAAGCCCTTCGTTCACTCCAATATAGACTCAAAAACCAATAACATAATATACCCAGCAAAATATAAAACAGCAAGGAAACATAAGTGCCCGAAAAAAGTCCAGAATCTATTGCTAAAAAGCTACGATGCAATAAGATTCTGCCGATCCTCAATGGATGATGCCCCCTTGGACTACTATCATCAATATTTGGATCTTGTCTTTCTAAATATTGATTTTTCAAAACCGTAAATCCTTTGAAAATACCATGCTTCTTCAAAGTATTCGCTTGTTGATAATACTTTTTATCATCCGTAATACCATCATTAGGACTTGGAGAGTAATTATACATCACTACTGTCAATAATAATAAGCTTATCAGATAGATCACTTTCTCTAAAGAGAATAATTTAGACTGCTCCACTGTATATATTTTGATATTGATTTATAATGCCAAAATTACACTTTTTTTCGCACAAAAGTTTCTAACAAATGAATAAGCTTTCTCATATAAAAAAGCGAGCTAAATACTTGATTTTTAACATATTTAGTCTTTTTTTACGCTTATTACTCATTTTAAGGATTCATTGCGTATCTTGAGTTGACTTTTGCATTTAAATTACGTCTTTAGTTAGTCTATTAGACCATAAACCTATAACCAATTTAGCATTGTAATGAAAGATTTCACATTAGTGGCCTATGAAGAATACCTCAAAGCCATTTTACAATCTTATGATACCATCATCCGCTTTGATGATTATATGGAAGCTGAAGTAAAACCAAGCAACTTCTGTATGCTACGACACGATGTTGATAGAAAGGTAAAGAATGCAGTCGCTATGGCTAAATTAGAAGCCAGCTTAGGCATGAAAGCCACCTACTACTTCAGAGTACCTTATACTTTTGAAAAGGAAAGCATACAAGAGATAGCTGCCTTAGGACACGAAATAGGTTATCACTATGAATGCCTAACAGATGCCAATGGAGATGAAAAAAAAGCGATTGCTATCTTTGATGAAAATTTAGCCAAATTAAGAGAAATTGTTCCCATCAAAACGATCTCTATGCACGGCCGTCCTCTGAGCCAATACGATAATAGAGACCTCTGGAAAGTAAAAGAACATCATGATCATTTAACGGAAAAATGTAATATCCTTGGAGAAATCTACCTGGATATAGATTATAGTGATATTCTTTATATAGGCGATACTGGCAGAAATTGGACCAACGGAAAATATAATAGACGAGACTTTGTTAGCTCTAATATCAAAATGGACTTTAATAGCGCCAAGGATCTTTTATCCTATCTACAATCTCCCATTTATCCAAAATTAATTTTCCAAATTCATCCTGAAAGATGGACGGACGATTCTATGGAATACTTCGCTCAACAAATGAAAGATAACCTCATCAATAAAGTAAAAGTCATTAAATCTTTTGTTGAATAAATCAACGAATGCTTATCTATCAATCGAATTGACTTTTTCACACCATAAAAAACAAAGCAAACCACATGTATAAAGGTAAAAAAATTAGTGTCGTAGTTCCCGCTTATAATGAGGAAACTCAAATCAAGTTAGTAACTCGTACTATGCCTGATTTTATTGATAAAATTGTTATCATTAATGACTGTAGTACTGATAAAACTGCCGAAGTATTAGAAGCAGAAGCTAAACTATATCCAGCTATCGTTCCTATACACCATGAAAAAAATCAAGGAGTGGGAGGAGCTATCGCTACAGGCTATGAATGGTCAAGAGATAATGATATAGATGTAGCTGTCGTAATGGCAGGCGATGGACAAATGGACCCTAATGATTTACCTGCAATACTAGATCCAGTAGTTTCTGGCGAGATTGATTATTCTAAAGGTAATCGACTCATCACTGGTGAAGCATTCAAAAAAATTCCAAAGGTTAGATATTTCGGAAACTCTGTTCTTTCACTCTTTACAAAAGTAGCCTCAGGTTACTGGCATGTCGCAGATTCTCAAACAGGCTATACTGCCATCAATCGGAAAGCTTTGGAAAGAATCGACTGGCAAAAAATGTATAAACGATACGGACAACCTAACGATCTACTCGTCAAATTAAATATCGAAAACTTTAGCGTAAGAGATGTACCTATTGAACCAGTTTATCACGTAGGAGAAAAATCAGGTATCAAAATACACAAAGTATTAATCACGATACCCAAATTATTATTAAGCTTATTCTTTGTTAGATTAATACAAAAGTACATTATTAGAGATTTTCACCCATTAGTGCTATTCTATATGATGGGCTTTTTCTTCTTATTTATATCAGTTGTTTTCTTTATCCGAATGATCTATTTATGGATCGCTAATGGAAATATACCAGAAATTACCTTCCTCATCGTACTATTCAGTTTCATGAGTGCAAGTATATTTACTCTATTTGCTATGTGGTTCGATATGGAAAGCAATAAACACCTTAAATAAAACTAACTAGTAGTTGCTTTGTTAATTCAGAGCAACTACTTTTTTTTCCAAGCACTCAAATCCCGATCTATTAAACCCTCCAATTGATTAATATCCTCTTGATAATAAGCACGCATTTCCGCTTCTAATTCCGCAGATAATACAGGCTTATCAGACTTATTGGCTTTTCTTACATTCAGCTTATCTCTTACCAAAGTTCCCAATTGAACGATACCGACTTTTCGCAATAAAGGAATCAAAAACTCTAAATTATTCTCTGTAATAAAATGCCTCGTATTCTGAATAACATAAGTCAACTTCTTAAATCGAATCGACTTCGTCTCATTTGATTTCTCTAATAAAGTAGGTGGCACAAAATCATCCACCCCAATAAAACGAGTAAACTCCTTATAAAATGCCTCCCGATCTGCCAACATATCATCAAACAACATCACCTTAATTTGCTCTTTGGGAAATAACTCATAATAAGGCTTCAATTGCTGATAATAAAAAGTACTGGCTAATAAGTCTGGGCGCTTCTCAATCCCCTCCTCTAATGTCTTAAAATCAATCACCCCTCGCTGAATCAAATAATTAAAATGAGAAAAAACTTGTTTAGGCGGATCTCTTAATATCGCTAATATTTTCACATTCGGATGATAGGCATGAATTTGCTGAGCGCTACCGTCTACTTGCATATACTGCACCGATAATTCTCCCTTAATCTGTTCAATCTTTGCCTCCTTATAAAAATCGTGGTACCAATCTAAAGCATTCTCAGATCTCGGATTCACCACCCCTGGCAAACGATGTAAAGTCTGATTAAAATAAGTCAACTCCTTCTCCTCTGGAAAATAAATCTGAGGGTGCTTACGCAAATTATCCGACAACCAACTCGTACCAGACTTGGCTGCTCCTATCCCAATAAAATCTAATCGAAAATTAGGATCGCTGATGGCTAATTGTGAAGAATATTTTGTCAAATCTCTTTTCTTTATTTTTTACTTTGGGGCTTCCCCTTTCTAATTTTTTCATGCGCCAGTAGGGGCGCTACCTATGTGTGCGCCCTCGCATGAAAAAATTAGAAAGGGTCGGGCTGTCCGCTATTATGTGGCTATGCCGCTCCTATTTCGCTAAGGCATACTTGTCTGCCTTTCAGGCCAGCCTACGTCTGCCTAAGCTCCATAAGTCACGTCATTACGCCACATACCGCTACCATCCCTAAGCCT
>JAHDDN010000366.1 GCA_020629335.1 Chitinophagales bacterium
CATTCGTAATTCGTCATTAAAACAGATTGTCCAATCTTTTTTTAGAAATCGCTTGTAAGGCCTTTACACAAAGTAAACGAGCTACTTCATTCAACGCACCAAAGCGAGGATCTTTAGTCAAACCCTGATTAAATCGATAATAAATTTGTTGCGCAATAACTGTTACTTTAAACAAACCATACACATAATAAAAAGTAAAATCATCAATTTGCCGACCACTCTTTTCGGCATACTTTTGTACCACTTCTTCTCGCTTTGGGTTGCCTGCTTCATTAGTCGTTAAACTCGAAAACATTTTTTCAAAATCCATATCCGTATCCGTTACCCAATAAGCTAAAGCCGATCCTAAGTCCATTAATGGGTCACCAATCGTTGCCATTTCCCAATCGAGAACGGCCTTTATTTTTGTCCAGTCATTAGGATCAAAAACCACATTATCATACTTATAATCATTATGAATTAAAGTTGCATCACTATCCATAGGAATGTGCGCATTCAGCCAAAGCATGACCTTTTCAATTTCCTTCACCTCATCCGTTTTAGAGCGATAATATCGCCTCGACCATCCTTGGATTTGTCGAGCAACATAGCCTTCTGGATTGCCTAAATCTCCCAACCCAGCCGCTTTATAATCGCAAGCGTGCAATTCTACAAAAGTATCTAAAAAACTCTCAGAGATTTGCCCATATTCCGCTGCTGAAATTTTCAATTTAGCGGCTCTTCTTACAATTACCCCTTCCACTCTTTCCATTAAATAAAATGGCGCGCCCATTACCTCTAAATTTTCCGAATAAGCATAGACCTCTGGCACCTTCCCAAAATCATTTTTCAAAGCCTTCATCACCCGATATTCCCGATGCATATCATGCCCCGATTTAATCTTCGCTCCAAATGGTGGACGACGCAAAACCATTTCCTGCTCTCCCAATTTCAAACAATAAGTCAAATTAGAAAAGCCCGACGGAAATTGAGAAACTTCCATATCGACATCCCATTCTGAACGCTGACTTGCCATATACTGACGCAGCTTTTCCATATTTAATTCCTCTCCCTTACGTACCGCCTTTGGCAAATCTATCTTACTCATATTGGTATATTTGTTAAGTAGTATATTAGGGGCTTCCCTCGCCTTGCATTTTTCGATTGTTCCCCCTTTCAAAAAAATAATCAACAAATCAAAAATCATTAAATCAACAAGTGGCTCGGTCGGGCTGTCCGCTCTTATGTGGCTATGCTGCTCCTATTCCGCTAAGGTACGCTTGTCTCTAAGGAGCCTTCGCGTACCTAAGCTCCATAAGTCGCTGCATGAACGCCACATACCGCTACCATCCCTAAGCCAAAAAATAATGATAAATGCATAATGATGAATGATGAATTTTATGATTTTCGATTTTCATTTCGCTTTTTTGTTAAGATAGAACTCCTTAATATTTTAAGTATTTCTATGCTATCTCTTTTTAATGAATGATATAAGTTTGCTTCAAGGAAATTAGTTTCAAATAGTAAATCTAACCAATATTGAGTTTCTGCTATTTCTTTTTGTGCAATAGCTAATTTATGAATGAAGTCTTTACCAGTTTCGGCATTTTGTGCTTCTTTAACCATTGCTCCAGGTGATGTTCCTGATCTTAGTATCTGCTTACTAAGAGTATATTCCTTCTTTTCTTTCTTTAGAAAATTGTAAAGATGAACAATTCTAATTGCAAATTTGAATGTCTTATTTCCTAAAGGATCTTTATACGATTGATAATTTCTATTCATGATTTTAATTGTTTTATACTATTAAGAGTACAAAACAATTGAAATGGCATAAAAAAAAACGAAATTATTTATCATTCATCATTATGCATTTATCATTAAATCCTATATAGTTTAAGAAAGCTATAAAGTCATATTATTAGTTATTGCTTGATGCTATACCTTGTATGCCTTCAAAACCTCCCTAGCAACCCGACTCTTATGCACCTCATCTGCACCATCATAAATACGTGCGCCACGCTCATGACGATACCAATAAGAAAGCAAAAGGTCATCCGTAATTCCCAGTGCACCATGAACCTGAATAGCCCTATCCAAAACCTTCATCAATACATCTGCGCAATAGAATTTAATGAGAGATATTTCTACCTTAGCAGTGTGGGCATTAAACTCATCTATCTTACGAGCGGCATCCATGACCATTAATCGAGCGGCATTTATTTCGGCTCTACTTTCAGCAATCCAGTTTTGTATAGTTTGTCGAGAAGCTAGTGGTTTGCCAGGAGCTAATTCTCTGGTGCTGGCTCTTTGGCACATCATGTCAAATGCTCTTTCGCAAATGCCAATCCAGCGCATACAGTGGTGGATTCTTCCTGGACCCAAGCGCTCTTGTGCCATCACAAATCCGCCTCCATCAGCACCCATTAGGTTGGCTTTAGGGACACGCACTTGATTGTATTTTATTTCTGCATGACTGGCATAGCCATCTCCTGTATCTCCCATTACAGAAATATTTCTTACTAACTCAAAACCTTCTGTATCAGTAGGAACAATAATTTGACTAGCTCTCATATAGCGGCTTTCTGCTTCTGGCTGAGTGACACACATCACGATTGCAAAAGCTGCTCCATCCGCACTGGATGTAAACCACTTATGTCCATTGATGACGTAATCGTCACCATCTAATACTGCTGTTGTTCCCATGATGCTCGGATTAGAGCCTGCAAACTGAGGTTCTGTCATAGAGAAACAGGAGCGTATGTCGCCAGCCAAAAGAGGCGTTAGAAATTGATCTTGTTGTTCGTCTGTTCCAAATTCAATTAGGATCTCCATATTACCAGCATCAGGTGCTTGGCAGTTGAATACATAGTGTCCGAAAGGAGTGGTTCCTAGTAGTTCGCTCAAAGGAGCAAACTCTAATAGGGAAAGTCCCATGCCACCCCATTCTTTAGGGATTTGTGGCGTCCACCATCCTTTTGTTTTGACGATCTGTCTTTTTTCGTCAAGTAGAACAGCAATTTCCTCCCAGCTTTTTTTATTAGCAATTTGGAGTTCTAAGGGATATATTTCATTTTCAATGAAAAGCCTTACTTCTTTTAGTAAAGCATTCATATCAGTTTTGACTATTGGTACTACTGTCTTTCTCATGCGTCTTCGTTTACTTTAAGAATTAATTTACCCATTTTATCGCCACTGAATAATCTTTGGAATGTTTGTGGGAAGTTTTCGATGCCTTCGATGACATACTCATTACTTTTGAGTTTGCCTGCTCCCATCCATTGGGCCATTTGCATCACTGCTTGACCATATTGTTTCACATAATCTAATATGATAAAGCCTTCCATTCTCGCTCTATTGATTAAAAGAGATAAGTAGTTGGATGGACCAATGATTTGCTCTTTATTATTGTATTGAGAAATAGCTCCACATAAAACGACTCTTGCCTTTTGGTTAATACGAGTTAAGGCTAAGTCGAGTATTTCTCCTCCTACATTATCAAAGTAAATGTCAATACCATCAGGGCAATGTGTTTTAAGGGCTGCTTTCATATCATCTTTTTTGTAGTCGATGGCGGCATCAAATCCTAAGTCCTCGACGATATGTCTGCATTTTTCTTCACCACCAGCGATCCCTACTGCTCGACAGCCTTGCGCTTTAGCAATTTGTCCGACAATACTTCCTACCGCTCCTGCTGCTCCTGAGATAAGTACCGTTTCACCAGCTTTTGGCTTTCCAATATCTAACAAGCCAAAATAAGCAGTTAGTCCAGTCATGCCCAATACACTTAGGTAGATCGGCAAAGGCACTAATCCCTTCTGAACAATTTGCCATCCTTTTCCATCACTAACGATATACTGTTGAACGTTTCCAGTGCCAGTTAGGTAAGTCCCTACTTCTATGTCTTCATTTTTTGACTCGATGACTTTACCAACAGTCAATGCTCGCATTACTTCTCCTATACCAACTGGTGGCAAGTAGGATTTTTCGTCATTGATCCATCCTCTCATTGCTGGATCAAGAGAGACGTAGATATTTTTGATTAATACTTCTCCATCGGATGGGCTTGGTATTGGGCTTTTTTGTATGTCCCATGCGGATTCGTCTGGAAGGCCAATGACCCGTTTAGCTAATTTTACTTGTGTATTCAAGATTTATTTTTTTGATTGTTGATTAATTGTTACGCTAACATATAGCCACCATCTGCGGTAAAGACACCTCCTGTAGTATATGCAGATGCTGCAGAAGCCAAGAAAACAGCAAATCCTGCCATTTCATCAGGTGCCGCCATTCGACCAGCTGGAATATGTTGCTCATATTGCTTGAGCATTCCTTCATTATCCCATAATGCTTGACTGAATTTGGTTTTGACTAAACCTGGACAAATCGCATTGGCTCGGATGCCATATTTAGCCCATTCTTTAGCCATATTTTGGGTGAGCATAATGAATGCCGCTTTACTGACGCTATAAGCTCCTAAGCCGAAAGTAGGTTTCAGTCCTTCTACAGAGCTAATATTGATAATGCTTCCACCCCCGCCTTTTTCCATAATAGGCAATGCCTTTTGGCAAATTTCTAAAGGAGCTTTCACATTAATATTCATTATTTTATCGAACACGACTCCTGTTGTTTGCTCTAAGGGAGCAAATATCGGATTAGTAGCAGCATTATTCACGATGATATCGATGCGACCATACTGCTCATTAGTAAAAGCAATTAGCTCGTCAATTTGTTCGCTATGTCCTACGTGACAAGCCTTTCCGATAGCCTCTAATCCATCACTTTTAAATTGTGCTGCTACAGCATCTACGGCCTCTTGCTTACGACTGGAAATGACGACTTTGGCGCCATGTTCTGCTAATCCTCTGGCGATAGATTCGCCTATGCCTTTACTGGCTCCTGTAATAATGGCTACTTTGCCAGTGAGGTCGAATTGTGGTTTTATTCTCATTACTTGGTGTATTAGTTTATTGGTTGATTCGTGTATTGGTTAAGTGGTAATTAGGGAATTGGTATATTAGTTTGTTGGTTAAGCTGATTGACAACAACAACTTTTACTAATATACTATTCAACTACTTCACTAATAGACTAACATACTCATGAATCGGCTTAGGGATGGTAGTGGTACTCAGCGTGATGAAGTAGCTTACGAAACTTAGGCAGACGTAGGCTGGCCCTGAAAGGGCAGACAAGTATGCCTTAGTGGAGTAGCTGCTGAATAGCTGAGTGAGAACGGACAGCCCGACCCTTTTTAATTTTTCATCGGAGGGCGCACACATAGGTAGCGCCCCTACGGTTCGATGAAAAATTAAAAAGGGGAAGCCCCAAAAAATATTACCAAAGTTTCCATCCTGGTTTGTCGTTCTCTTTTTTATCCTCTTTTGGAGGAGGGGGCGTATTGGGTTTAGGCTGTTCTTTTTTGATTTCTTTGATTTTTTGTTGGAGTGTATTCTTTTTTGGGCCGCCATTTTTTTTGAGAATGTCTTTGACTTCTTGGAGGAGTTTAGCACCTTTTTCAGGTTTGACCATGTAGACGAAATTGGCGTAGCCCCAGATAGAGGAGGCTAAATCAGCGCCTTCGCCCCATTTTTTGCCCTGCATACCTGTTTGTTTGATTTGGTGAAGCAGTGCTCTGAATTGTTTGAGTTTTTTTCTGTTAACGCCTAATTCATCGTTGACGATGATGCCTGTTACTTCTTGTCTGGCACCTTTGCGCATGACGCGTGATTTGTCGGGG
>JAHDDN010000367.1 GCA_020629335.1 Chitinophagales bacterium
AATGGAGTGTTAAATAATAACACTCCATTTGGCACTTCTTATGAAACAAACACAATTTTTTAGTGAGCGATTACAAATTTCTCACTCAATCCTTTTTTCCCATTGTGGTAGCGAACGAAATATACACCCGAAGGAAAATCACTCAAGTCAACTTCCCGCATCCCTTCCTGTACATCTGTTAATCTTCGAATAATCTTACCTGCATAATCAGTAATAAATAACTCTTTTGCGGCTTCCTCTAACTCTATTGTCATAGGGCCAGCCGTCGGGTTGGGATATAACTTCATATTTGGTAATAAATCTATAAGTGGATCATTAGGATCTCCCTGATTATTGCCATTATTATTTTGATTGTTATTAGCGTTATTATCGCTTAGTGCATCTTCCACGAAATCGTCATTATTACAATCAGGGGCAAAGGTGTACTGGTCAATCAAACGCACTAATAAATCATTCAAAAATTCCACATCATACTCATCTGTGCTTGGCTCTATATGTTCTCCTCCTACCCCACTATGATCTGTTAGAAATACATAAGTACCATTAGTAGAAAGAGCCATCGAACGCATCAAATACTCTACCGACTTATCAATACCGCTTCCAGTAATCGGAACAATACGAATACCTTTAGCTGCTGCCAACTCATTTAATCTCCATAATTTTTCTAATACTTCAGGCTCCTGATGTGGTGGAGCATCTAACACTAAGAATAATACTCTTGCTCTTGCATTCTTGCTCCATTTCATTTTCTCTATGGCAACTTCCAAAGCAGCCTCTACTGCTTCGGGAGTATCTCCTCCACCATCAGCTCTTTGTTCTTTTATGAACTCGATGGTTTTGTCAATATTACTCGAAAATGATGTTTCACGAGTTAAGTAAGCATCCCCCTCATCTCTGTAGAAAACCGATCCCATATTGATTTCTAAATCTTTATTATTTGCTTTTACTTGTTGGATGACATCATTTAATTCCACTTTTAGATAATTGATTTCATCGCCCATTGAGCCTGTTGCATCTACTACCCACATTAGGTCTACCGCATTGGGAACTTCACATTTTGTATCTATGGTCAAATGATTCACTCCATCCTTAAATGCACTTATCGTTTCTATGTCCTGTCGCTTACCATTATAATTTACCTCCATTCTTAATGAGGCATCAGGGCCGATCAACTCTTCCTGTAAATTTGCCCATAATTCAGCTTTACCAGTATTGTCTGTTTTGGCTTTCCAAATATCATTTCCTTCATTTATCAAACTCACCTCTGCATCAATAACAGGCTTTCCTTCTTCATTCATCAGTTGTAAGGTAAAACGATCTTTCATTTTCACATCCCAATATTCTTCCCAGCTACTTAATGCTGTCGAACTAATATCCTGCCACATCTCCCACTTACTAAAATCGTGAATTTCTCCTGCTGTTAAAATGCCGGCATGTATATTATTATCAATATCCGTCTCAACTAACTCAATCAATTCTCTTGACTCATCAGATATATCATCCGTTGAAATTTCTGAGGAAATCACTTCAGATTTGACACTACTTTTTTTATCCTTTACTGCTGCACTTGTAGCAGGAACTTTGTAGCTTGGGGGTGCTGCTTCAGCTCCATCTGTTGACATCATATAATAAACAGGGCTATCTCCACCTATAGCACCAGAGCCACCTGTAGCTCCTGCAGGACCCGCTGGGGCTGCCGCATCATATGATCCAATACTTTTTGTACTTGACTTTCCAAAGCCCATGCCTTTTTTCTTCGAACGATTCTTCTTAGGGTATAATCTATTGGCAGCTTTTGCACTAAGAGGGGTACAACTAATTTCAACCTCTTCTAAATTTTCACTTGATTCAACTAATACAATATTAATTTCATCACGTCCATCAACTACTTCCTCCACTTCATCATAACCGATATAGGCAAATTTTAAAGCAATAGTATCCGAGGCTACATAAATACAATATTTCCCATCAAAATCGGTTTGAGCTGCTTTTTCTACTCCTTCAAAATAAACGGACACGAATGGCAAGGGGTCTCCTAAACTATCTTTAACAATTCCACATACTTCTTTTGTTTGAGCCAAAGAAGTAAGGGATAATAAAAGAACTATAATTAAAAGTGTAAAATTTCTCATGATATTCATTTTTCGGTTTTGCGAGAGTTTCTGCTACTAAAATACTGTAAGTACCAAAAAGATACATCTGCTGAATGTAATTTTTTAAACTATTGGATTGTTAGTAGTATATTGATCACACACCAGTGATGCAATAAATATCAATAAGGGTGTCTCTTCCACTTACTTTTCTCGTAACTTTAAAATAATAGTCGCACTTTCTCGCATATCCGACCGAAGTACTTTGGTTTGTATGCGTCGCCCATCA
The DNA here is from genome assembly GCA_020629335.1 of Chitinophagales bacterium. The sequence goes on from JAHDDN010000367.1 coordinate 2,380, forward strand.
TCTATAGAAATAGCAGCGGTATTGGGTGGTATTTGCCCTAAGTTAAGAGCGTGTAAGGTGAGATAACTATCTCGATCAATCGAAATATTGACCGCTTTTTTAATGATTTTTACTTTGTGATTTTCTAGTATCCAGTCGCCATTTAGATTGAGGGAAATACGGTCGCCATCTTGGCTCTTATCATCCCAAATATTCAATACTAAATCTCTTGAAGAGACAAATAAGGTATCACTTACGATAATATCTCGATCATCAATTTCTGCTGGCACTTCCGCTGGCGGTAAAAAAATTGGAGCTGGCTCCTCAATTACCTCCTCTACTTTTTCAGCAATTTCCTCTTTAGGCGTTTCTTTTATTGGAACTGGCTCCGCCTTTTTAATTGGCGCTTCATATTTGGGGGTTGGCGGCTTAGGCGTTTGAGGTGTTTTGTTTTGAGCAATAGGTGGGTTTTCTTCTTTTGGTATATCTGGTTTACCCACCTCTCTATCTGTTGGCTCGTAATCTGATGGTGGGGGTTCTGGGCCTTGAGCCATCGGTGGTGGCGGTGGTGGTGGTACTCTTCGTTCTATTTCCATAGTACCATATACTTCGCTCGGATCACAAGGGCCATCCCACATATAAATCCCCTTTAAATAGCTGACTCCTATCGCTTCCCAATTACCTTTCATAAATTGATCAGCACCTGATTCTGTCAACTTTAGTTTACCCTTATCTAAACACCAAAACCAACTTCCACTGGCATGCTCTCTAATAATTTTGGTTTCTTCAAAGTAGAAGTATTTGCCATTAAATTGACCTACAAAATCACATTCCACAAAATCTCTGGCATTACTTTTAGATGTAAAAATGGCTACGCCTGTTATCTTTTCATCGTAATGGGTAATTAATAGGTCAACATAAAAAGTCCCCATACCATGTTGGTATAAGGTACCTTCCCATCGACCAGTTAAATTGGTCTCTTGAGCTTGCAGACTTGTAGTCCAGCCAAATAGGCTTAGTAAGATTAATAAGGGGACAAAGTATTTCATAATCAGGCTATTTCTCTAAAGAATTACATTACTATAAACAGTATAACGCAATTTAGGTTAAAAGTTATCCCTTAATAACCAAAATTTAACGTTATTTTATGTTAAGGGACGAAAAAGGAGTAAATTATAGGCTAAAATTTCAAATTCGGAATTATAATGAAAGATATTAATAATCTATCTATCAATGAGGTTTACACTTATGCAGATTATCTTACTTGGCAATTTCAAGAACAAATCGAGTTAATTAAGGGGAAGGTATTTAAAATGTCTCCAGCTCCTAGCTTAGAGCACCAATCTGTTTCTGGTAATTTATTTGGGGAAATTTTTCAGTACTTGAAAAAGAAGAATTGTAGAGTTTTTGCAGCTCCTTTTGACGTGCGCCTCTTGGATCATAAAAAATCTACTGATGATCAGCAAATTTTAACCGTCGTACAACCTGATATTTGTATTATATGTGATGCTAAGAAATTGGATCAAAAGGGTTGTATAGGTGCTCCGGATTTAATTATTGAAATTATATCCCCAAGCACTGCTAAAAAAGATTTAAATGATAAGCTGCATCTTTACGAAGAAAATGAAGTACTTGAATATTGGATCGTATTTCCTTCAGAACAACTGATTCAAGTTTTTGATTTAGGAGATCAACAAAAATTTAGTTTACGCAAAGCTTATACTATTGAAGATGATATTAACATGCGTTTGTTTGATGATTTTTCATTAGCATTAAGTAGTGTATTTGAGGATAAGATGGCTTAGGGATGGGAGCGGTATGGGGCGTAATGGCATGACTTACGGAGCTTAGCTGGACGCAGGCTGGCCCTGCAAGGGCAGACAAGTACAGCTTAGCGGAGTAGGAATGACATAGCCACATAAGAGCGGACAGCCCGACCATGCGCCTTCGGCGAATGATAAATGCATAATGATGAATGATGAATTAGCTCGTGCTGCGCACTCCGCCATAACGAGCGCATGGGAAGCCCCAAATTTAACTATGAACTGTGTAACTGATAAACTGGTAAACCGAATATAACTGATAAAATATAAATGATGATGAATAAATTTTACTTACTGTTAAGCTTGCTTTCTTTGTTTGCATTGAGCTTGGAAGGACAAACAGATGTGGAAAAGCTGAAGGCTAAGTTGTTGGGTGAGACGCCTATTTTGGAGGATTTGCATGAGTTATGTGATCAGATTGGGGGGCGTGTTACGGGTACAAAGGCCAATGAAAAATCGGTTATTTGGGCTATGGGAAAACTGGAAGAAGCTAAGGTAAAGAGCTGGCGAGAGCCTTTTGAAATGCCTCGACTTTGGTCGGAAAATTCTGCTACTGCAACGATAGAAGGCGGCAGTAACTTTTCGCCTAAAATTGCTTGTCGAGCTTTTAGTACGGGGACGCCTGCGGAAGGCTTGGAAAGGGAATTGATTTATGTAGAAGCGGGTACGAAGGCTGATTTTGAGAAAGTGGGTAAGGAGGCTATCAATGATAATTTTGTGCTAGTGGCTACGCCTGTGATGACTAATTTGACAGAGCTTTTCTTAGAGTATATTAATGCGATTGAGATTGAAACAACAGCTAAGGAAATGGGGGCCGCTGGAGTGGTTTATATGTCATCGAGAGCGAAAAAATTACTTTATCGACACCTAACTACTTTTGGGACGGAAAACGATATGCCTATGGTCGTAATGGCTCGTGATGATGCAACTCGTTGTAAGCGACTGTTAAAGCGTGGAAAGAAATTGACAATGAATTTGAAGATTGATGTGGTCGATGCTGGTTCTTATACGGCTCATAATGTATTTGCAGAGATTCCTGGTTCTGAATTTCCTGATGAAATTATTCTAATTGGAGCACATTTGGATTCTTGGGGCTTAGGAACAGGAGCTAATGATAATGGCTGTAATGTGAATATGATGATTGATATTGCTCGACAAATGAAGGCATTGAATATACAGCCTAAACGAACGATTCGATTTGCGCTTTGGAATGGGGAAGAGCAGGGAATGTTTGGTTCTTATGCTTATACGCAAAAGCATATTAAAGAACTAGACAATCACAAAATGGCCGTTTCTATTGATATTGGAAGTGGTAAAATCAATGGATTTTTCACGAATGGCCGAACAGATATTGCCGCTAAATTACAAGAATTGTGTAAAGTCGTAGAAGATATAGGAAAATACGAGCATTCGGTAGCCCCTATTGTGGGAACGGATAATTATGATTTCTTAGCGCAGGGAGTACCCAATATTGTGGGCAAACATGCCCTTCATAATTATTGTGAGGATTATCATTCGGAATCAGATACTTA
>JAHDDN010000368.1 GCA_020629335.1 Chitinophagales bacterium
AAACTTGGCAATGGGTCGGCGATCAAAAAGAAATTTTCAAGGGACCTGAAAATGTTTATCCACTTTGGTTGTTAGAAAAATATTTAGACGAACCCATCGTCCTCATCGAAAAGGAGAATCAAATTTCTTGCTACTCCAATGTATGTACGCACAGAGGATTCATTTTGACTCATCATCCATGCAAAGCCAAAAAATTAATCTGCGGTTATCATGGTCGTCGCTTTAATTTAGATGGTGAGTTTGAGTTCATGCCCGAATTTAAGGGCGTAGAAGATTTCCCTAAACCATGCGATAATCTCCATCAATTGCCGCTAAAAAACTGGGAGCGATTTTTATTCACCAGCATTGATCCTAAAGTAGATTTCCAAAAAACAATTGATAAAATTAATGAGCGTTTAGGCTTCTTGCCGATCAATGAAATGCGCTACGCACCCGAGTATAACAAAACCTACAATGTCAAAGCACATTGGGCACTTTATTGCGATAATTACTTAGAAGGCTTTCACATTCCCTTCGTCCATCAAAGCCTGAACGAGATGTTGAGCTATGGCGATTATGCCACCATCTGCCACGAAGAAGAACAAATTGTTTTGCAAATTGGATATTCAGATTCTGGCAGTGAAACATTCGATTTACCTGAAGGTCATCCCGATTTTGGCAAGGACGTCACGGCTTATTATTATTGGGTTTTTCCCAACCTCATGCTCAATGTCTACCCTTGGGGCATACAAGTCAATGTCGTCAAACCCATCAATCCTGCCTTCTGTAAAGTAGAATTCATCTATTATTTACACGATGAAGAAGTCTGGCAACGCATGGGCGAAGATTCCTTAGCAGAGAAGGTTGAACGAGAAGATGAGTTTGTAGTCGAAGGCGTCCAAAGGGGCTTACGCTCCCGTTTTTATGATAGAGGCCGCTTCTCCCCTACCCGAGAAAATGGTGTTCATTTCTTTCATCAATTACTAAAGCAGCATTTAGAAAAATAAATTCATTAGGGCACATCCGCTGCCTTCTCAAGACGAGTGCGTAGCACGAGTCCATTTATCATTTATCATTACGCATTTATCATTCGCCGAAGGCGCAGCGGTCGGGCTATCCACTCTTATGTGGCTATGCTACTCCTATTCCGCTAAGTGCTGCTTGTCTGCTAAAGCCAGCCTGCGCATCACTGTAGAAGACGCATTGCAATGCGTCTCTACATTTGTCGCAGCATATACGCCCCATACCGTTCCTATCCCTTGTGCGGGAAATTAATGAGGCAATTTATCCCTTAAAGCACCATAAGCAAAAGTCCCCATCACCGCACTCAATAATACGACAATAAAAACACTTAGACCATTACCAATCAAGGTGTACATCGGGCCTGGACAAGCACCTGTTAAAGCCCAGCCTAAGCCAAATAAGGTGCCACCTAAAAGGTAACGAGCGATACTTGGCTGCTTGTCTTTAAAAGTAATTTCTTGACCTTCCAAAGAATTTAGACGCTTACGCTTAATAAAGGCAATAATTCCAATACCTATAGCTAAAGCAGAACCAATAATGCCATACATATGAAAGGCTTGGAAACGAAACATCTCTTGTATTCGATACCAAGAAATCGCTTCTGATTTGGTCATCACTATCCCAAATAAGATACCGATGAGTAAGTATTTAGCTAACTTCATAATATTATAAACTCAAAATAATTGGTAATAAAAAGTGGGTCATAAATAATCCACCAATAAAAAATCCAACAACAGCCACTAAGGAAGGCCATTGCAAATTGGATAGGCCGCTGATCGCATGGCCAGAGGTACAACCTCCTGCCCAGCGAGTCCCAAAGCCAATTAGGAAACCGCCTAACACCATAATGATGATGCCCTTAAGCGTAAATAAACTCCCCCAATTAAATAATCGCTCAGGAGCTAATTGACCATCAAATTCTACTCCCATTGCCTGTAAGTCATGAATGGTTTCTGCTGAAAGCTCAACAGGTGCAGGACTGGATAGAAATTGCATCGCAATGCCACCGCCTATGATGGCACCGAATACGAAAACAATATTCCATATCTGAGATTTCCAATCGAATTTGAAAAATGAAACTTTATTTCCTGCACCGCCTGCGGCGCAAATTGTTCGAAGCGTTGAAGAAACGCCAAACTCCCCTCCTGCCCATAGTAACAAAAACATTACCAAGGCAATCATTGGCCCTGAGACATACCATGCCCAAGGCTGACTTATAAATTCTATCATAAAAGTTGTGTGTGTAGTGTGTGTTTAAATTATTTTAAGGTACTCGGACAAACCTCCTCCGTCAAAGGTAAATTAGTTTCTTTGATTTTTCCAAAGCCTCCCTTGATGTCTATCATATTGTGGATGCCTCGCATTTTTAAAATGGAACTCGCTATTACTGAGCGATAACCACCAGCACAATGAATCACAAATTCGCCTTCTTTAGGAAAAGCAGATAAATACTCATTGATAGTACTCAATGGAGTATGATGTGCTCCTTTAAGAGATTGCTTTTGAAATTCTCCAGGCCTACGTACATCAAATATACGAGTAGCTAAATCGTCATACTCTTCTGCTAGTACATCTACTGTCACTGACTTGATGCTTTCAGTGGCTTTATCTGCTGCTTGCCATGCCGATATTCCTCCCTCTAAAAAGCCGATTGTGTGATCAAAACCAACTCTGGCTAATCGAGTCACGGCTTCGGCTTCTTTACCTACTGGCGTTACTAGTAAAATCGGCTGAGCAATGTCTTTAATTAAAGCGCCTACCCAAGGAGCAAAGCTACCGTTTAGACCTATAAAAATAGAGTTTGGTACATGTGCCTTGACAAATTCATCTTGATGACGAACATCTAATATGACGGCTTCGGTTTCATTAGCGGCTGCTTCAAAAGCTTCAGGACTCAATGGCTGAACACCTCTTTTCAGAATGTTATCTATACTCGCATACCCCTCTCGATTCAACTGTACATTCAAAGGGAAATAGGCTGGCGGTGGCAATAAGCCATCAGTTACCTCCTTCACAAATTCCTCTTCTGTCATATCCGCTCTTAAAGCATAGTTGACTTCCTTCTGATTGCCTAAAGAATCTACCGTGATTTTCATCATATTCTTCCCACATGCAGAACCTGCTCCGTGGGCTGGATATACTATCACCTCATCGGCTAAAGGCATAATCTTAGTTCGCAAACTATGATATAACTTAGCAGCCAAATCCTCCTGTGTCATATCAGCAGATTTCTGCGCTAAATCAGGACGGCCTACATCTCCTAAAAAGAGCGTATCGCCAGTGAATATCGCATAATCTTTTCCTGTCTCATCCTTGAGCAAATAGGTGGTACTCTCCATCGTATGCCCTGGTGTGTGCAATACTTTTATCGTCAATTTACCCACCTTAAACTCCTCTCCATCTTTGGCAATATGTGCCTCAAAAGAAGGGTTAGCATTAGGTCCATATACGATAGGAGCGCCCGTTTTTTCCGCTAAAGTAACATGCCCACTTACAAAGTCCGCATGAAAATGTGTTTCTAATATGTACTTGATATTCGCTTTCGCTTGTTCTGCTTTGCAAATATAAGGTTCCACTTCTCGCAAAGGATCGATAATAACCGCTTCTCCTTCACTCTCGATGTAATAAGCACCTTGTGCCAAACATCCTGTATATATCTGTTCTACCTTCATTTTTATTAATTTAATTTAGATTAAGCTAAAAGCTCGTTTCCAAAAATATAAACACTCATCACTAAAACAAACCAACCAAAGCCTTTCTTTAACTGATAGTTGGACACGTAATTGGAGGCTGCTCCACCTAAAATTATTCCAGCTATAGCAAAGGTCGTGAAAATTAGCAAAAATTGCCAATCTATCATCTGCCCCGATTGTACATCACCAATAAACCCAATCAATGACTTAACCGCTATAATGGTTAGTGAAGTCCCTACGGCCAACTTCATCGGCAATCGGGCTAAAACCACTAAGGCTGGAATAATCAAAAATCCGCCGCCAGCACCAACAATACCCGTTAATACTCCAACGACCAAACCATCAATTATTATCAGTGGATAGTTAAATTTTAGTTCTTTTTCTTCGGTACTCAGCCTTTTATTGGTCGAAAAGATCATTGAAAAGGCCGCCAAGAGCATAATCAATGCAAAAAATACCATGATGGTGATGTCCTTCGTCAGCACAAAATCACCAAGTGTTAATATGGTGTCTGGCAAAGCTGGAATCAACCAAAGCCGAGTCAAATAGACCGCTATAAAAGAAGGAATGGCAAAGACAATAGCTGTTTTAAAACTCACTAAGCCCTTCCGTATATTATTAATCGCTCCTACCGAGGCGGCCGCTCCCACCACAAATAAAGAATAAGCCGTCGCCAATACTGGATTTGTACCCAACAAATACACTAAGGCAGGTACTGTCAATATGGAACCTCCTCCGCCTAATAAACCCAAAGTAAATCCAATTACTAAGGCCGCAATATATCCTACTATATCCATTATTTGATAAATTCACATTGCTCCATACAATCAAATATCTTCAACATCTGGCGATCTTTCAAACGATAATAAGAGTATTTTCCCTGCTTTTCTACCATCAAAATCCCCTTATCCTTCATTTTTATCAGATGATGAGATAAAAGCGATTGCTCCACCTCTATCTTCATCGTTTCTCGTAAATCTGTTACCGTCAATGGCTCGCTATATTCCAGTATCTCCATAATTTCCAATCTTATAGGATGCGATATTGTCTTCAAAGCATCCGCCACTAACTGCAATTTATCTAATGGAATATTTCGTCTCTCTTTAATCATAATTTTTCATTTTTTCAACATTATCATTACCATCAAGAGGGCGCACACATAGGTGCGCCCCTACAATATTATTTCATTAATCATAAAACATTACGCATTTATCATTAATTGGGGGCTTCCCTAAGCCAACACACATACAAACATGAACACTTGTTCATGCGTTCACTTAATAGGACAAAAAAAGTAATTAAAGTCACGAAAATCAATCTTTTATATTAAATCAATTAACTTTGCGGCCATGAGTAAATTTGATTTTTTAAAAGAGACCTTACAAAACCTAAAGGCAGCAGGTAGCAAACTTATTTCTAATAATGCTATCCAAAAAATGATTGGGCCAATCGACTTTTTAGAAGCTGATTGTATCATCCAATTAGAAGCTGGTAAAGGGAAATTGACTGAGACACTGCTAGAGGAAATGAAGCCTACTGGTAAATTACTATGCTTTAAAAGCGATGAAAAAGATATCCAAGCACTGCGTCAGCTGGAAGATGACCGCTTAGAAATCATCGAAGATTCTCCAGAGAATATGGGTGAATACTTAGAGGATAATGGCTTTATGAAAGCCAACTATATAGTGTCATCTTTGCCACTTCACGACCTACCTAAAGAACTTTCGGACAGTTTATTAAAAGTCATTCAGGAACGTTTAGAGCGAGATGGCTACTATTCTCAACTACAATACAAAGTAAAATCGGGTGCCATATTCGAAAAACACTTTAATGATGTGAAAATGAAACTTGTGATAGGCACCATACCTCACTTTGTTTTTGTTTGTAAAAATTCTTAATTACTATCCATACCTTTTACCATGAGCATTTTAACAATTTTAAAAGGTGCTGCTATGGGAATTGCTGAAGCGATTCCTGGTGTATCTGGCG
>JAHDDN010000369.1 GCA_020629335.1 Chitinophagales bacterium
TACTTATGCTGCGTTAAATTTTCCTTAAATAGCACGGCTATGCTCGTCAAATTTTCCTTGCCTAAGTAAAAAAGATCTACAGTCAAAAGACAACTTAATTTTGTCCAAGCACTTATATTTTTATTATTAAAGCTCAAATATACCAAACATTATTTTAGATTGTATTCATCATAAAATCGCGGCCTCGATAGTAGCGGTATGTGGCGTACATGCTGCGACTTACGGCGCTTAGTGATGCGATGGCTGGCCCGAAGGGCAGACAAGCAGCACTTAGCAAAGTAGGAGCAGCATAGCCACATAAGAGCGGATAGCGAGATATAGCCGCCCTAATAATAAATCCTTGATAGCCCAAGTTTTGTCTTTTTTCGATTCTACTGCGTTATTTATTCCTTAAATAGCTGCGCTATTCGTGTCATAAATGCCTTGTATAATCAAAAATATACGGCAACTTTGCTATCAGATATTTATCATTTGGACGGCTGGCCGCCCTAATAGTAAACTGGTTTAATAGTGTATTAGTAATTGGAGTGGTTCACCAGACGTAAATGCCTTTTATTTTCATTAAAAAATGGAGTGGGATTCTAGTCTGCCTCCAGCTTAAAATCGTGATCGGTGGTTTCGATTAATCCTATGTCTTTGGCGAACCAGTAATTATAAACAAGATCGTAAACAGGATTGTCAGATTCATTGCCATTGATCGAGGTGATATAACAGATATACTCAACTTCTACGAGTATCACGTCTTCGTATACAACACCATTGACTTCATGTTGTGCCATATGATCTACTAATGTACCTTTTGTTAGCGTATTAGCAACAGCTGCTTGATACATTAAACCACCACTTTGACTTGGAGAGAAATTTAATGAAAGTCCAGAAGCGCTACCAGATGCATCCTCTACATTTTGAAATAGGAATCCAAATGTAATCATTAGGGGATAGCCTTTGGGATTTAGATATGTCGAACCTAATAATTCACTAGCCCATGCACGTGCATCAAATTCACCATCAACCAAATAATTTTCTGCAAGTTCTTCCAAGATTGGACCGTCGTACCATTCCTCTTCTTCCCAAAGATAATAGCTATTGAAATTGTTTTCACCACTAACTATCATCTCATTGTCTGAAGTAAAACATCCGAAAGAAACTTTTTTATCTGTATCGTTAAGCATTCCAGTACGAAGATCTATAATATTAGCATTACTCTCAAGTGTATCAGGACCGAAATTCAGTTCAAAAGTCGTAAGGTCATTACTGAATGTTTTTGTAGAATTGAAAGACGGTAAAATATACTCACAAGCATCGATAGTGGCAAGATCAACTTCGTCTTCGCAGTCGTCACAAGCTATTGAAATAAACATCATTGAACAGAAAATAAAATAAAGAATATTTTTCATTGTATAGTTTTTAGGGTATTAATATAATATCGCCAGTAAATATATGTCAAATATTTAAAACACCCAAACACATGAATATTTTTTCAATTCTGTCCTTTTACTTGCTTAACATTAAAAATAAAATCTGAGCAATGATGATTTTCGAAATTAAAGCAATTGGAAAAATCATAGCAAAACCGTATTCTGGAATTTTGTTCTTTGAACGGGAAGTGGCAAAATCTAAAATGGCAGGTTGATTAGAAACCATTCCCATTAAAACGCCGAAAGGCATTTTGATGATTTTATAACCAATAAATAAGGTTGCTAAAGCTGTTACACAGCTAATTATGGCACTCGCAATAAAGATCCAGACAGATTGCATGGAAATACTTTCAATGAATGCATTGCCAGATCGAACGCCTATAGCAGATAATAATAAAATTAAGCCAATCTGCTGCAAAGTGATATTGGCGCTATATGGTAAAGTCCACACAATGGGCCCTGTTCTTTTTAAAGATCCTAAAATCAAACCGACAATCAAGGGACCGCCAGCATATCCTAATTTGAAACTTCCAGTCCCCAATGGTATTTCAAAGCTACCCAAAATAAGCCCCAAACCTATTCCTAAGCCAAAGGAGAATAAATCAATCTTACTTGAAGCCTGATAGGAATCACCAAAAAATTCACCTAAGCCTTCCATGTCTGATCTTCTTGCAATAAATCGAATACGATCTCCCATTTCTAAAACCATGTCTTTTTCAGCTATCATATCGACATCACCTCGCCTAATTCGAGTAATATTAGCATCAAACTTTTCATCTAAATTTAAAGAAGCAATAGTTCGCCCTACTATTTCGGGCTTAGAAACGAAGATCCTTCTATTGTCAAATATACTTCTATCATATTTCGATGGATGATTGATCACTTTACCAACTGCCTTCTCTACTTTCTCTAACTCCTCCTTGGTTCCTAAGACATAGATCACATCATCCAACTCTAAGACCGTATCATATCTAATTAAATTGACTTGATCGTTTTTGTAGATTCTTCCTAAACTAAATTTCCAATCTTTATCTTTTAGTAAATCTCTGATCGTCATCCCATTTACAGCAGGATTAGAAATCAGAATCGAACTAGGAACAAACTTTTGGTGAACGGGATAAACATCTTTGATAGCTTCCTCTTCTTCTTGATAATTGATACTGAAAATTCGCTCCATCAAGATAATCGCAATCATGCCTCCAAGTACGCCCATAGGATAGGAATAAGTATAGCCAATTACCGCATCTTGCGTTAACTGTTGTCTTTCTTGACCTGAGAATGTATTATTGATAAAATCTAAAACGCCTGCTAAGGCCGCCGTATTGGTGGTACTACCTGTATAAATCCCTGTAATGGTGGCGGCTGAAAAATTAAAAACCCACCATAAAAAGGTGGCTATCAAACCTGAGAGGCATAACATCGAAATGGCAAAAATAAAATCTCGGACGCCATTTTTTTTATAGGAATTGAAAAAGGCAGGTCCCGAACTTAAGCCAATGGAATAAACAAAAATTGATAGCCCTAACAAAAAGACAATCTCTGGAATTTGAAAGCGAGCATCAATGGCTCCAAACGCTAAACCTGTAAACAGAATGGCAGCGGTACCCAAAGAATTCCCACCCACTTTAATACTTCCAATCAAATATCCTAAAGAGGCTACCGTGAAAAGTAAAACTAAAGGATATTGGCTGAGAATTTCTATCATAAAATATCAATTTCTATTTCTTGGGGCGAAGATAAGCTAATGCGTACTCAATAGAAACTAATATTAGATGTTTTGGTTCAAAAGTTTTCAACAAAGCCTTATTAGGTAGTCAAACAAAAAAGGCGTAGCTTTTAAACTACGCCTTTTTGTTTATTAAGTTTAATTCTTATTAAATCGCATTTATAATTGCGTTCAAAGTAACACTTGGTCTCATTGCGTCAGTTGCTTTGGCTGGACTTGGAGAATAGTAACCTTCGATGTCCATAGAAGCTCCTTGAACAGCGTTTAACTCCTCCACAATTTTTGCTTCATTGCTAGCTAATGATTCGGCAATAGGTCCAAATTTCGCTTGTAATTCTGCATCAGCCGTTTGATTGGCTAACTCTTTGGCCCAATACATTGCTAAGTAAAAATGACTACCTCTATTATCCAACTCATTTACTTTTCTTGATGGCGACTTGCCATTTTGAAGTAAAGAAATCGTCGCCTTATCTAATGCGTCTGCGATGATTTGTGCTTTAGGGTTATTATTAGCAGTAGCTTCATGCTCTAAAGAAACCGCTAAGGCTAAAAACTCGCCTAAAGAATCCCATCTTAAGTGATTCTCTTTGTTAAATTGTTGAACGTGCTTAGGAGCAGAACCACCTGCACCCGTCTCAAATAATCCTCCACCATTCATCAATGGAACGATAGACAACATCTTTGCACTTGTCCCTAATTCTAAGATTGGGAAAAGGTCTGTGTTGTAATCTCTCAACACATTTCCTGTCACAGAGATTGTATCTTCCCCATCTTTCATTCGCTGAATAGAAACTTTAGTCGCTTCTACTGGAGAAAGGATTCTGATATCTAAACCTGTCGTATCGTGATTAGGCAAGTAGGTATTTACTTTTTTAATTAGATGCGCATCATGTGGTCTGTTTTCATTCAACCAGAAGATAGCAGGTACATTCGTTGCTCTTGCTCTATTGACTGCCAATTTAACCCAATCCTGAATAGGCAAATCTTTTACTTGGCACATTCTCCAAATATCTCCTTCTTCTACCTCATGCTCCATCAATACTGTACCTGCATCATCAATCACTTGTACCTTACCAGCCGAAGGAATTTCAAATGTCTTATCATGCGATCCATATTCCTCTGCTTTTTGTGCCATCAAACCTACATTAGGAACGGTCCCCATAGTAGTAGGATCAAAAGCACCATTTTCTTTACAGAAGTCGATAGTAGCCTGATAAATTCCTGCATAAGAACTATCAGGAATACAAGCTTTAGTATCTTGAGAATTACCGTCTTTGTTCCACATTTGACCAGAGTTTCTGATCATGGCAGGCATAGAGGCATCAATGATGACATCACTTGGCACGTGGAGGTTAGTAATGCCCTTATCAGAATTTACCATCGCTAAATCTGGCCCTTCTTCAAAGCACTTTGCTATTTCCGCTTCAACAGCCGTTTTTACCTCAGGAGCCAATTCGTCTAAGTTGCCCAATAGATTACCAAAACCATTGTTAACATTCACCCCTACTTCGTCTAATTCTTTTCCAAATTTATCAAAAACAGACTTGAAATAAGCTTTCACCGCATGACCAAAAATGATAGGGTCAGATACCTTCATCATCGTCGCCTTCATGTGTAAAGAGAATAAAACGCCCTTAGCTTTTGCATCTGCGATTTGTTCCTCAAAGAAAGCCACTAATGCTTTTTTGCTCATTACTGAAGAATCGACAATCTCCCCTTCTAAAACGGGTACGCCCTCTTTTAAAGTGCTTGTTCCGCTATCGTTTACTAATTGTATTTTTAAATTTCCAGCTTTAGCGATGCAGACGGACTTTTCATTAGAGGCAAAATCTCCTGCTCCCATCGTAGAGACATGAGAAGCAGAATCGGCAGACCATTTACCCATAGAATGTGGGTTTTGTCGAGCATATGCCTTTACTGGCTTAGGTGCCCTTCGGTCTGAGTTCCCTTCCCTTAAAACAGGATTTACCGCACTCCCTTTAATTTTGTCGTAAGTGGCTTTTATACTTTTTTCCTCCTCATTGCTAGGCTCATCTGGATAATTAGGCACGGCATATCCATCTCCTTGCAGTTCCTCAATCGTCTTCTTTAGTTGAGGAATAGAAGCAGAGATGTTCGGCAATTTAATGATATTTGCCTCTGGCTTCTTAACCAATTCTCCCAACTCAGCTAATGCATCAGGAACTTGTTGATCAGGCTTTAAGTACGATGGAAATCTGGCGAGGATTCTACCCGCTAAAGAAATATCCTTTATTTCCATTTCCACATCACATTGTTTAGCAAATGCCTGAACAATGGGAAGTAGCGATTTAGTAGCCAATGCTGGCGCTTCATCCGTATGTGTATAAAAAATCTTAGACGACATATGTTATTTATTTAAAAGGTTTGTTTTTACAAGATTAGTTCACTTCTTTGAATCTCCCCTATTGCACACCCCACAAAGGCCAAATATAGGGAATAAAACGCTATTATTAGCAACACATTTTTTATTTTCTACTGTTTAAGCGTCATGCCGTCATAATGATAAACTTCTGAT
>JAHDDN010000370.1 GCA_020629335.1 Chitinophagales bacterium
GGATGGTAGCGGTATGTGGCGTCAATGGGGCTGCTTACGTAGCTTAGTGATGCGACGGCTGGCCCGAAGGGCAGACAAGCAGCGCTTAGCGAAGTAGCAGACACATAGCCACATAATAGCGGACAGCCCGACCATGCGCCTTCGGCGAATGCGTGATGCATAATGATGAATGATAAATTTATTATAGCAATAAAAACCGTCGATACGAAAGCATGGGAAGCCCCTAATTAATGATGAACGATGAATTATAAATAGTGAACTCGATGTTTCATGAAAAGCGCCAAACTACTTTACATTCCCCAACTTTTTCCGCCTTTGATTAAGCATGTGGCCATACATTTTGGGGAAGAAAATAATATAAATGATGATGGCTCCAATGGTACCAAGCAAACCCAAAGAAGGCAAAAAATAATAGAATGCGGAAGCGATAATCAACAATTCCCCTGTCACACCTAAGGGATAAAGCGCTAAGAAAAGGGAATACCTTAAAAAGCGTAAAACACTCCATTCTTGGTCAATCAAATTAAGTGCATAGAAACTATAGCGAACGATTTCGGTGATGCACCAGGCAATCATAATGAGGTGCAGGCCATTGATGCCAAAGAAACTCCAATAATGCTCAAAGGGCAATATATTAATCAACATCAAGACGAATACTCTGGAAAAAATTTGGAGAAAAGCAGTTAATACAGGCGTTTTCACCCAGCCTTTGTGGGCGTGAAAAATTTCGAGTATGGCGGCTAATTGGGAAAAATTGAGGAGAGCTAAAGAAAAGGTATCTAATTGCCAGCCAGTCGCTATCCAGTAAATGAACAATAGCGACCAACTGACAAACAGAGTAGTATTATAAGCTAATAGATAAGCTTTCATTATTCTTGTTTCTTAGAACGGATATCCTCCTTTTTCTATAGCGTAATCAGCAATTGCTCTTCTTAGTTTCTTTGGATTCACATCATAGTATGGAGTCAATGTTTTGAGCATTCTTAACATCGCTCTTTTTTCCATTCCTGATGCATACGCATTAATCGCATCTTCTCCTTGCTTGCGTGCGGTGTGCATGGCTTCATAAAGGAAGAGTTGTGCAATCTTCTTTTTGATCTTAGCTACTTTCTTATCCTTATTAGGCATTTTGGCGTATTTCTCGGCTCTTAAAAGCACCGATTCTCCTAGGAAAGACAAAGATAAAATCTCCGCTAAGTTCATGACGATTTCTTGTTCGTCTACCATTTTCTTTTGGAGCTTCTTTCCAGCTGCGCCTGAGATTAGTAAGAATAATTTTTTCAAATTTTCTACTAATCGGTGTTCAGTGGCCCATTTAGCAGAAGATTTGAATGGCAGTACTTGACGAGCTAAATAAGCAGGTATTTTTTTGCCTGCGCCGACTAAATCCAACTCTTTTGTTTTCATTGCTCTTCTCGTTAATTCGGCTACGGAGAGCATACGATTGATTTCGTTTGTACCTTCGTATATACGAGTGATACGCACATCTCTATAACCTAACTCAATGCCTGTTTCTACAGCGAATCCCATTCCACCGTGAATTTGTAGGGCTTCATCAATGGCGAAGCTGGCAGCTTCTGAACCATATACTTTTAAGATGGCGCATTCGATGGCAAATTCTCTTACTGATTGAATTTTGGCTTCGCCACGTTCCATGCCTTTGGCGATGAGTTGATCGTATTTTTGGTCGATATTTTTTCCTGTGCGGTATAAGCCTGATTCTGCTACGTGGGTACGCATAATCATTTCGCCTATTTTATGCTTCATGGCTCCGAAGTTGGCGATTGGCTGGCCGAACTGCTCTCTTTCTTTAGCGTACTTAACTGAAGCGACAACGGCATATTTACCACCACCTGTCGTTCCAGCACATAATTTGATTCTACCTGTATTGAGAATATTTAAGGCCATTTTGAAGCCGCCTTCTCTTTTACCTAATAGATTTTCTGCTGGTACTTTACAGTTTTCAAAAAATACTTGAACTGTAGAGGAAGCTTTGATCCCTAATTTTTTTTCTTCTTTTCCAAGTGTAATTCCACCAAATCCTTTTTCAACTATAAAAGCGGATAAGTTTTTATCCTCTCCAATCTTAGCGAATACAATAAATAAATCCGCGAAGCCACCATTGGTGATCCACATTTTTTGACCATTGAGTAGGTAGTGGGATTCATCTTCAGATAAGATGGCTTGGGTTTTGCCTGAGTTGGCATCTGAACCTGCACTAGGTTCTGTTAAGCAGTAACAAGCCTTGATAGAACCATCTGCGATGCCAGGTAGGTACTTTTCTTTTTGTGCTTCATTACCGTAGTACACAATCGGTAAAGAACCGATGGAGGTTTGTGCTCCGATAGTTGTAGCGAAAGAGAAACCCCATGATAAGGCTTCACTGATGATTAGGCCAGTATTGAAGTCTAAGCTCATACCGCCATATTCTTCTGGTATAGAGACGCCACAAAAACCCATTGCAGCTGCTTTATGGAAGACATCTAATATGATGTCCATATCTTTAGAGGCTTCTAATTGTGCTACTTTTTCTATACCAAAACTATGTACTTCTTGTATAAAAAAATCTTTGATACTACGAGCAAACATCAATTGCTCTTCTGTCCATTCTTCTGGAATAAAAATATCTTTGGCGGCGGTTTTTTTGATTAGAAAGGCGCCTCCTTTTACTTTCTTTGGGCCTTTAACTTTTTTAGGTGGGGCAACAGCACCATTTGCTGTTGGCGTATTCACTACTGTATTCATTTGTTGATTTTAATAAAAGATGGGCATCCATTTATAAGGACGCTACGCAAAGTTAAGCTTTGTAGGAGTAGAGAGGCGTTAACTTGGGTTAACTAAAATATTTGTTATCCTTTGTTAATTGTTGTTAGTGAAATATCTCTGCTAACATGCAGCGGGCACTTCCGCCGCCTATGGTTTCGATGACATTAATGGGAGGAGCGATGATGCGATTTTTGAATTGGGATTCTATTTGTTGAATTTGATTCTTATTCAAACTGTGGTATGCTTGGCTGGACATGACCAATAATTTTTCGCCTGCTTGATTGCTTAATTGTAGCATATTGCCAGCGTATTGATTCATTTGTTGGAAGCTGATTTCTATGATTGTTTTTCCAGTACTTTCAATTTGTGTTTTTACTTTTGCTCTATCATTTTGATCGATAGCGTCTAATCCAATTACTGCGAATTCATCAGCCATACACATGAGGACATTGGTGTGATATATTTCTTCTCCTTTGGGGCCATAGGCTTTGAAAGTGAATGGCTCAAATCCAGATAACTGGCACCACTTTTCTAAAACGGCTGGATTAGTACGAGGGCTTAAAGCGGCATAGGCAATTTTGTTTTGATGGTCTAAAACGAGGCTACCTGTTCCTTCTAAAAAAGTTTTTTCTTCTTCTAATTTTTCTAAACTTCTGTTGATATCAAAGCCATTTTGCACAGCAATATCTGTGATAATATCAGCTCTTCTTTCTGCTGCCCGATTGGCAGCGTTCATCGGGTAAGTAAATAAATTTCTGGAATGAACGCATGCGCTTAACCAATTATTCGGAAAAATGGAATCGGGCGTATGTGGTTCTGGTGTATCTTCATAAACCAGTACTTCTACTCCCGCAGATTTTAATTGATTGACAAAGGCATCAAACTCTAATAAAGCCAATTCTTGTATTTGACGATTAGATAATTGTCCGATTCGATTTTGAAAAGCATTCGTTAGGGCTGCTTCTTCATTATAGCCGAATCGAATCGGGCGTATCATCAAAACCGTATTGGCAATTAAAGCTTTGCGCATATTTGATCATTTATTTAGTATAGTATGACTTACTTCTTCTAAGACTTCAAAAGCTGCTTCCGCCATTCGATTTTTTTTGCTGTCTAAGAGTGGGTTTATTTCCGTAATTTCGAAGCAACAAATATTGTCAAATGCGTTTAATAATCCTTGAATTAAATCTTTTGCTTGTTTAAGACTTAGACCATTTTTAACGGGCGTACCTGTGCCGTCAGAAACTTTTACAGGGTCCATGCTATCTACATCAAAAGAGATATAGATATGATCGCAATCAGAAAGATACATTTTGGCTTTTTGCACGACTCCTTCTATACCTATTTCTTTCAGCTCTTTTACCATGACATTAGGCATTTTGAAATCGGACATTAGGAGTGCTTCAGGTGGATCCGCATCTCTAACCCCTACAAAAAATAGATGCTCAGGAGCTACTTTTGGTTGGATACCGCCATGATTTTTTAGTTCTTCCCAAATATTTATAGTGCTTGTTAGCGGTGCTTTTTGTTTGGCTGGCAAATTATCTTCGCCAATAGAAATGGCCAAAGGCATGCCATGCATATTCCCTGAAGGAGAAGTATAAGGTGAATGTAGGTCAGCATGTGCATCAATCCATATGACACCTATTTTTTTCTTCGGTTTTGCTTCTTTAATTCCTGCTATAACAGCCGCAGCATTGGCGTGATCTCCGCTTAGCACCACTAAAGGATTTTTAGATTTTTTGGCCGATTGTTTTACCTCTTGTGCAATTCGATTAAATACTAAGCGATAATTACCAATATTTTTAGCGGTGGGAGTCGCATTGGGATAATCTAAGCAGCTATTATTATTGGGTATTCTAACACAATGATGTTGAGAGAAGAATAGATTATTTTTAGCTCTTGCAACTGCCTTCATAGCATCTATACCTAATGAAGCTCCTCTTGTACCCGCACCAATTTCCGAAGGAATTTCTATAATGTTTAATATGTTTTTCATAACTAAAATTGTAAAACTGGCAATGTACGAAAATCTACTTAATTTACATAAGTTAATGGTTGTCAACTGCAATTATGCTAATTTCGACCTCTAAATTCAATGATTTCTATGCTAAAATACGCTACATTAATTGTTTTACTATATATTCCTTTCTTATTATCAGCTCAAGATTGTGAAATACCCGATTTTATCCAAAAGAGTGATTTTGAAGTCAATTTTGTTCAAACGAATGGTCAAGTGGGTGTACCTTATGAGTTCCAATCCCAAATCAAGTTTGCCAAGGGATCTACAGAAGTACTGAGCGCTTCTTTTATCGAATGTGCCGGCTTTATGCCCAGAGGAGCGACGATTAAAGAAATCAAAATTACGGAAATCAATGGCCTTCCTGCTGGTATAGAATGGTATTGTAGTAATACAGATTGTGCTTTCGAGGGTGGTAGCGTTGGCTGTATTTTTTTTGAAGGTACTCCCGAAAATTCAGGCCATTATCCACTTAATGTCAAGGCGGAAGGAATTGGTAGTCTTTGGGGCATCAGTAAAACTTATTATTGCGAATTGAATGATTATTATATTGTAATTGAAGAATGATTTGGGCGCATCCCTTCGGGTCGGGCTGTCCACTCTTATGCACCTATGCTGCTCCTACTCCACTAAGGCATACTTGTCTTCCCCTTCGGGGCAAGCCTGCGTCTGCCTAAGTTCCGTAAGTCGCATCATGTACGGTGCATACCGCTCCCATCCCTTGCGCATTTTAGGGTAGTGGGTAGTAGGGACGTTGCACCGCAACGTCCACGGGATTGTCATTCTGAACGAAGTGAAAGAATCCCTTGATAGGGAATTCTTGAAAAAGTGCAACCCCCTAAGCAAGTCGGGATAAAAGCACCGACCAAAAATTGCGGATGGCTGCGCTGG
>JAHDDN010000371.1 GCA_020629335.1 Chitinophagales bacterium
GCAGGAGGGCGGACACATAGGTCCGCCCCTACGGATTTTGGGTCGATGCCTGAAGGGGCGACGCATATCGCGGGTGGGCCGATACGTAAGCCGGCACCTACGGATTTTGGGTTAATCCCTGAAGGGTTGATGTGTACCGCAGGAGGGCGGACACATAGGTCCGCCCCTACGGAAATATTTGGGGATGTGTTGAATTTGTTGTATCCAATGTTTTGGATGATGGCATGGAAATGATTGGGCATGACGATATGGGTTCCGCATACAATATCTGGAAATTTATTTGGCAATTCGAAATACCATTTTTCGATCATTTTTCCTGCTTCATTTAATATCATTTTTCCGTCTTTAACCTTGCCGAATAAATGCAATTTGTTTTGTACACAGATGGTTACGAAATAATATCCTGGACTAGTATAATCATATCCTTTTAATCGCATTGATCGGCGATTATGCAGGGCGGGGTTGTATTGGATTTTTCGTTTCATTTTTTAATTCGGTTATTAATTTTTATAAAATAATTTCACAGATCAACCAGAATTGACACACCTCAAGGAGGGCCGACACATAGGTCGGCCCCTACGGATACCAAAATAATAGGTAAGGGGCCCACCTATGTGTGCGCCCGCCCGGTGATGGCAAATATTTGAAAAATTGGACAAACAAATATCATTCGCACATTTTCAAATAATTACACACCCCAAGAGGGCCGACACATAGGTCCGCCCCTACGGATACCAACATAATAGGTAAGGGCGCACCTATGTGTGCGCCCTCTTGAGGCATGCTAGTATTTGAAAATTTGGTCAAAATGATAAGTCCTCATATTAATGAGGCAGAAAGGAGAGAAATTCCATAAAAATGGATCACATTTCTTCGAATTTATTTCGGTTAAAACGTTTCAAAGTTATTCAGTTAAAACGTTATTTTTCGGCTTAGGGATGGAAGCGGTATGTGGCGGCCATGCTGTGACTTACGACGCTTAGTGATGCGATGGCTGGCCTGAAAGGCAGACAAGCAGCACTTAGCAAAGTAGGAACGGCATAGCCACATAAGAGCGGACAGCCCGACCTTTCCTTATTTTTTCATCGGAGGGCGCACACATAGGTAGCGCCCCTACTGGCCGATGAAAAAATAAGGAAAGGGAAGCCCCATAAAATAATGATTAATGATTAATGCGTAATGATTAATTGGCTCGTGCTGCGCACTTCGCATATTCGAACGCAGTAGGAAGCCAAAAAAATAATGATTAATGATTAATTGACTCGTGCTACGCACTCGTTTTTAGTAGGCGATTGTTAATAGACATGATAATGAGAGAGGGAATCCAGATGTAGATGAATTCGGATTGAAGGACTTGGAGGCCCCAGTCGCTGAAGAATCTGGATATGCTCATAGGGGAAACTTTGATGAAACGCCAAGGGAGGAAATAACGGCCTTCGTCAAAGGGGGCGAAAAAGGCGATGCCTTTCCCACCTGTCGTCATGGCATCTAATACGCCATGTGAAGAAATGGAGATGATGAAAATAAGAGCTATTTTAAAAAAGGAGATTTTCTCTTTGGGGCGTAATAGCTTATAAACGAATGCGATTAATCCTCCAAATAGAATGCCGAAGAAAAGGGAATGGGTCATGCCTCTATGTCCCCAAAGACTTCCGTAAGGTACTCCCCAATTAAAGCCTAATACGTCTGCATCAGGAAAAGCGGCTAAGAGCATAGCAGTGATACCGATGGAGTAAGTCCATTTTTTACCTGCGCCTAATTGGCTAATGGCTAATCCTGAAATGGCGTGTGCGAATAATGTGGGCATATTGAAAAATTTAGATAAAGATACTATTCATCTTTCATAAACCAATAAATAAATACGGGCATTAGGAATAGATCGGCAATTAGGGCCGTAAAGAGGGTAATACTAATCAAAAGGCCAACATAGAAAGTCATTTGAAAGGAGGAAAGCGTGAGTATTAAGAAACCAAAGAATAAAATGAGCGTGGTTATACACAAGGCTTTACCCGTTTCTAAGAAAGTATTTTTGATGGCCTCGTCTATGGTCTTTCCTTTGTTTAGTTGGAGCTTGAATTTGCTCAAGAAATGTATCGTATCATCTACTGCTATACCGAAGGCTATGGTGAAAATGATAGAACTGGAAGCCATAAGGGTAACGCTAGTATAACCCATCACAGCACCAGTAACGATGAGTGGGAAAACATTTGGCACCAAGGAGATTAAAACCATTTTCCAATTGCGGAAAAGGAGCGCCATCAAGATACTGACAATTAGAAAGGCCATTGCTAAACCAGTGAATAAATTCTTCCGCAAAAACTCATGATTTTTATCTACTAATAGACCAGAACCTGTCATCCGAAATTCAACTAAATCGGGATTGGTATTAGCAGCTATCCACTCATTCACATCTGTATTAAAGGCCCGTATGACATCTGAACCTAAATCTCTAATATTGCCATTTAAGCGGGCGTATTTTCTATCGGGAGTCATGATAATATCCACTCGTTTATCTTTGAGTTGACGATCATATTTTTTGAGTTCTTTCTCATTTTGAGGTAGGAGATATTCTTCCATTTTACTGGCATGATAAGCTTTTCTCACGCTTTTATAAAGAATATGCGGACCCATTAAGGTTTTGATTTCTTCCTTGGAGGTGATATAATTAGCTACCTTTTCTATCTCTTCTAAAACGGCTATCTCATTAATGCGATGCGGATCTTGGGCAGTAATCGCCATTTCAAATGGGCGCACCCCTGATAGCTTGTCTTCAAAATAAATGAAGTCTTTGCGCAATTGGCTATCTGTTGGAAGGTCGCCTAATATATAGGTATTGGTAGATATTTTAGTCAAACCTATCAAGCTTACTATCATCACTACTAAGCCTATGCTTGCCATGAGCGCTTTGTTATTTTTCACCAAGCGATAAGAGGCTAACATGAGTCTATCCCAAATATCATTTTGCTTTTTGATATTGGCTAATTGGTCTTGCTTGAAACGACTTAAGACGGATATGGCTACAATAATCACTGATATATAAGCGATAAAAACCCCTAAAGCTGCTAATAAACCAAAACTCGTAATAGCCTTGATATTAGAAGTATATAAGGTTACGAAACCAATAGCAGTGGTAATAGAAGTGAGTAAAGTAGCTAAACCTATCTCTTTGACAGCGACCTTCATAGCGGCATCCTGACTCAAGCCTTTACGTAATTCGTCTATGTATTTACTAAGAATATGAATGACATCTGACATGCCCACCACCAGCATCAAAATAGGAAAAAGAGTACTCATCAGATTGAGTTCTATACCCATAATTCCGATCAATCCCATAAATAATATCAATCCATTAACAACGGATAAAAATGCAATAGTAACGCCCCAAAATCGCTGTAATAATAGAATCAACACCACCAATACAAACAAGGCCGATAGCAAGGCGTAAGACTGTACCTCACGCTCTATCTGCCTGATAATCTCAGTGGTACTATTGACTCGGCCTGCCATAGGAGCCCCTTCAAAACCAAATTCTTTTAACAAAGCTGCCAAACGATCAGAAATAATGAAATTCTCGCTTTCACTGGTTTCTTCTTTATGCTTAAGCAAAACCGCTGCGACTGTCCCATCTTCCGAAAAATAGCGATTGACCAGATTTTCATTCTGCATCATCTTGATACTATCTTGATGATAACTCAAGGGATCGTCATAATGTAAGAGGGGGAAAGCCATTGGCCCTAAAGGAGTAAATACCACATCTTTAGCCTCAGTAAGTGAAGTGACTGATTCAATATGAGGAACATTTTTACAGGAGTCCGTAAAAGCAGCTACTTTGGCCAGAAAAACACTATCAAAGATACTCGGCTCATTCTCTAAGGCGATGTATATAAAGTTATCATCAGACTCAAAACGACTACGGTGCTCCTCATAAAAATCCAGATCCGTATCTTCCTCTGGGAAAAAATCCTTCAAATCATGATAGAATTTTAGCTGTGTACAGCCATACATCGCTCCTGCCGTTAATAATAATAATAAGATGAGCGCTAAAGGATTCTTCGAAAGAAAGTTAATCATTGAATGGATTACATTTAATTGATAGATGAATCTACTATTTCAACAATACTAAATACACTTTTAGGTGGATTATGTTCGGCAAAAGATTTAATATTCCTAAATTGCACCTTAAATAAAGAAACCAATCACAATGACCTTCGAGGATCTAAATTTAAACAAGCCATTGCTAAATGCAATAAGCGACTTAGGTTACATAGAGCCAACCCCCATTCAAGCGCAAGCTTTTGCACCTATCATGTCTGGAAAAGACTTAGTAGGTATTGCTCAAACGGGTACTGGTAAGACCTTCGCCTACCTATTACCTTTATTAAGGCAGTTAAGCTTCTCCAAGCAGAAAAATCCTCGGGTTTTAATTATAGTACCTACTCGTGAGCTAGTCATCCAAGTACATAAATCTATTGAGGACTTGACGAAGTATATGTCAATCAGGACAGTGGCAGTCTATGGAGGTACTAATATCAAAACTCAAAGAAAACTGGTTTTTGAAGGGCTGGATGTATTAGTTGCTACACCAGGTAGATTAATGGACTTAGCCATGAGTCGAGAACTCAAACTCAAGGATGTCCGTAAATTAGTGATTGATGAGGTAGATGAGATGCTCAATTTAGGTTTCAGAACACAATTGATGAATGTGTTTGATATGCTACCTGAAAGAAGGCAAAATCTCCTCTTCTCCGCAACTCTTACTCCTGAAGTGGGTGAGCTAATCGAAGATTTCTTTAATTTGCCACAAAAGATCGAAGTAGCACCACATGGTACTCCTTTGGAACAAATTGAACAAAGTGCTTATCACGTTCCTAATTATAATACCAAACGAAATTTGCTGGAGTCGCTCCTCAAAGATGAAGAAGCCTTCTCAAAAGTATTGGTATTTGTCAGCAATAAGAAAATCGCTGATCGACTACACGAACAATTATTGGCTATCTTCCCTGAAATTATAGGAGTGATTCACTCCAATAAATCACAAAATTATCGGATTCGCTCTGTCAATAATTTCGGAGATGGCACTTTTAGAGTACTCATTGCCACTGACATCATCGCTCGTGGATTGGATATTTCGGAAGTATCTCACGTGATCAATTTTGATCTACCCGATGAGCCTGCCAACTATATCCACAGAATTGGTCGAACGGGTAGAGCTGACAAAAGAGGAAATGCCATTAGTTTCATCAATAATCAGGAAGAAGAATACCAAATGGCTATTGAAAAACTTATGAAGCAAGTCATTCCTATCACTCCTTTACCTGAAGATTTAGCTATTTCGGAAGAATTAATGCCCGAAGAAATGCCAGAAGTATTAGGAGATAAGAATTATCTCTACGAACATACACTGAAGAATTCTCAAGGCGCCTTCCATGAAAAAAGCCAAAAAAACTCTAAGGTCAATTTAGGCGGTTCTTATAAAAGAAGAATCAAGGAAAAATATAAAAAACCTAAAACAAGAAGCGGCAAGCAAAAGAAAAAAAGATAATAATGGATTCACTCAAACCCAACATTCATCAATCTACTACACTCCCTTCCACCTTCTATTCTGACAATAGCATTTGGGAACAAATCAAAGAAAGTGTTTTCACCCAAACTTGGCAATGGGTCGGCGATCAAAAAG
>JAHDDN010000372.1 GCA_020629335.1 Chitinophagales bacterium
TGGCTCGTGCTGCGCACTTGATTTTTTGAGCGCATGGGAAGCCCATAATAATGATTAATATTACAACAAACGATGCTTAAACAATAGATTTTTTGCGCTAAATTAAGTTTAAAGCTTTAGAAGCTATAAACTGTTTATTTTATCCAATCAAAGACTATAGGATAAATTTCTTGTTTAGCGGTTTGGGAATAGATCAATCGACTGTGGTTATAGTCTTCTTGGAAGGAGTTGGCTATGCTGCAATGGATGAAGCGATTTTGTGGATTTTCAAAGCAGTTTAGATAGCTTTCGCAGCCTGATTTTGGAGCCACTAATTGGTCTCCTTCTCCGCTGATAGATAAGATGGGGATTCGTATCTTTTTTAATTCTTTGGAATAATCTACACCGGCTTCGCTTAGGAAGTTTTTGGATAGATTCCAATTTAGCCATTGTTTCATGAAACTATATTTTTCATTTTCTGGGCGCCCCATTAAACGGGCAGGTGCAAAACCGACTAATCTGCCTAAGTGTTTTCCAATCCATAATTTCACATAATTGCCTCTATTTTCACAAGCCCCAAATGCTTGCGTACCAAAAAACACTATCTTTTTTATGTGCTGTTTATTAGCAGGATATTCTATTAGATTAATACTCAAAGCTATGCCGCCTCCGCTATGGGTAACACAGTCTATTGGAGGTAGGTTAATCTCTTTAAATAAATACTCAAAGGCTCTTTGGACATCCTCTTTTCCTATCCGTTCAAAATTGTAGACCCCTTCTATCTTTGAACTATGACCGTGATTTCTCCATTCTAATACCCAACAAGTGTAACCTTTGTTGATTAGATATTCACTGATGCCTAAACAAACTTTTTTATTGGAAAAGGTACCGTGTGTTAAGAAAATATTTTTATCGGATTGACTATTACCTGAGCTAACTTTCCATAAAGCTAAATGGCCTTCTTTAAAAGATAGCTTGATTTTTTCTTGCTTCATTGACATGGGCTATTTAGCATTATTTTAATAAATAAATCAACCAAAACAGAGAATACCGCTATAGACATACTCCATTTTTTCATTGGCAACTGCATAGCTCATAGGCGTCAAGCCCATCATCGTTTCATAATTGGTATCAAAACCTGCTCAAACATTCCTTGAAATAATCCGATAATGGTATCCTCATTTTTTAGGATTAGATAGTTCTTCTCTAAGTCTCCAGCAAATTGTGTAAAGCCTAATTTCTCGTAAAAGGCCTTCGACTTTTGAATATCTTTCACGGCTAAGCTGACGGAAAATGATCCTAGTTTCATAATTAGTGATTTGGATGAAGTATTAGGGGTCAAGATAAGGAGAGTTGGCTTATTTTACAAATATAGTTTTAATAGTGAAACTCATTTATCATTCCTTGCTTAGAACATTAATCAATCGCTTGATGTAAAGCAATTCTATTGCCTTCACTATCTTCAAACTCAGCAACAAATCCTAAATCGCCATTTGATGTTTTAGGATAAAGAATTTGCCCACCATTATTAAGCGCAAGCTCTAAAACTTCCTCAATATTCTTTGTTTGAAAATATATTAGTACTCCTTTTTTAGTTGGTTGGTAAATTTCTCCTTTTGCTAAAGCACCAGAAATTCCCGAAGTATCTTTACTAAAAGGAAACAATGCCATTTCGTTTCCATCAATTTTTGTCTTTTCAAATTCAAACTTAAATACCGCAGAATAAAATCGAACTGCCCTATCTAAATCTTCTACTGGAATTTCAAAATAGACTACTGGGTTTTGACTATTTGCCATATCATAAAATTTTCATTATTGATATCTTCTAAATTTCACGAATCAAACATTCTTATTTATCTCTTAAATCCTCCTTCAGAATGTATTATCTGACCTGTGATAACTCCACACAAACTGCTCTCCCTATTCCTTTTAATCGACTCGCTCCTGTAACGATTGCTATTTTGTTTTTCATCGAACTCACTTACAGTTTTAACTCATAAATTCTGGATTCTTCATCCCAAGGATGATAGCCTTGTCCGATATATTTAAAACCATATTTTTCATAGTAGCCTATATGATCGGTAGATAAATAAATATAATCAAAACC
Organism: Chitinophagales bacterium; assembly: GCA_020629335.1. The sequence goes on from JAHDDN010000372.1 coordinate 2,087, forward strand.
TGCTTCCTTCGCATCCTCTTTAGCCTTTTCCATTAGCAGGCTAGCCAAAGCCTTTCCTCTAAAATCCTTATCAATATATACTGCACAAATCCAAGGATATAAATCCATTCTACTGATAAAATCATTGGTGATCAATCCTGCGCAACCAATTATTTGATCCTCTTCTGCTAAAAGATACCACTGCGGAAGGGGCTTGATAGAAGTCATCGCATGATTAATACAATCTTCATATATAATAGGTAATACACTATTCCATGCTTGTTGAAAATAAGCGATTGCCTTATCTTTATAGGCTGGATTTTCTCGAATAGATATGATATGCATTTTTCATTTTTTGTAACTCAATATATTTTATTCCACTTTCCATACTCCTCCTTATACAACTCTAATCCAGCAATCATTTCTTGTCTTTCTAAATTGTCAATGACAAATTTTGGATCAAATTTTTCCTCATTTACACTCACACATATATCAAGCGATTGCTGCTTTTTATTTTCTACCTCATCCATCCTAATCAACTCAAAATTATATTCAATATCTCGACTCAATATTGGGTACATGATAAAGTAAGTCAAATTATCATCAAGCGTCACATCTAAATTTCCTTCTCCATTATATTCATTCAGAATATGGATAGGAAACACAAAATGATACTTCCTTTGGTTAGGGATATAATGTGATATTAAAGTGGTATAATCTCGTCTTTCCATATTAGTTCTTCAAGATAGAGACATTGAATGAAGTTTACAAATTTTTATTTTTACTTGGCGCATCCCGCTGCGTTTCTAAGCGCCGCACCTATCTACCAACCCTTATCAATTCATCACCCATCATAGTTCATTCTTATTCATTAGAAACGCAGCGGTCGGGCTATCCGTTCTTATGGGGCTATTCAGCAGCTATTCCGCTAAGGCGCACTTGTCTGCCCTACGGGCCAGCCTGCGTCCGCCTAAGCTCCATTAGCTCCTTCATCACGCCCCATACCACTACTATCCCTATGCGATAAAATGAAGACAGATGTTGAATGCCTATTAAATTTTAGGACAAAATCAATTTCAACACAAGGTAATAAAATACCAGACGAGTTTGTATTTGGAATCTTCTTTCCTAGCAACCCAACCGCCTGATGCTGGCTGTTGATTGGTACTCTCTCACGATTTCCCAACGGATTACATTGTCCCCGAAGCTTTGAACCCCACTGTTACCAGTGACGCACATTCGGGTAGGAAACTTCTAGCTATATAGAAGGTCATAGCGTTCCTCTTTTACTTTTCCCGTGTTTTCAAAGAGGATAGTATGACAATATTTTGAGCGACTTCTTGTCGCACACATATACACTTTGTTCTGTCCAGTCTTTCTTTTTCTATTTAAACAAAAGAGCCTCTTCTCAAAGCTTCATCAGGGTCATACCAAACTGCATCAATAAAATGCTGGATTTCTTTTGTGAAATTAATGATAACTTCATCAGAGATAGGAAAATCCTTATGTTTGGCCTTTACTTCTTCATAAATTTTTCTTTTCCCAAAAGGTAATCTCTTAGTCTTTCTTATTAAGAAAACATTATCAATATCCGTTAATCTTACATCTTCAGGTCTCATGTCCAAATATTCTACTAGTGCATAGTATTTTGAAATCGGACATCCTTGTTTTAATCTTGTTGCAGTTCCAGCACATTCCTGGAACATTGTCTTATCATAGTTCACTTTGCATTCTGCAGCTAGAGCGGCTAAAAATAATTTACCTTTTGTAGTTTTTGCATTTGCGAAGGTTTCTTCTGACGAGAACTGATAGTAAATTGATTTACCTATTGTAAAATCTTGATCTTTATTCTTTATAACAACTTGAGGTTTTTCATTGAGACTTTGTACACTTGATGGTCTAAATGAAAGAGACATAAATGCTGTATGAGGTCCTTTGTCCAACTCAAAATCTGGTAAATTATTTAGGATATCTGGATGTACTAAGTGAATTAGAAATTCTTCCATGATACTATTATCTAGTTTGAGTTGTCCTTTTTGTCTTTTTAAAAAAGCAGAACCTTTTTGAGCGATAAGTTCGACCTCAACCAAATCTTTGTATTCATTTAACAAAGCAACCATTTCCTTTACTCTATTCTCTCCTTTACTATTTAACTCTGTTGTCGCTTTTATCCAACTTTCATAGTTTTTAAGTGCTTCTTCTAACAATGCTTTATCATCAATTGCTTTTGGATTATTTATTGCTGCAACTAATTTATCTTTATGTGGTGTCATTATTGATTGATTATAATTGAAGAATTAAACAATGGAGAGGGCATGACCTTATCAATGTCTAAAATCGCATTTTCAACATCTTGTTTAATTTCTCCTTCTGTAAATGATAGTGCTTTATTTAAATGTCGTTTTGCAACGTTTCTTGCTACTTTTGAAAACGCTGAAGTTGAAGATATTTTTTTTGCTATAATTATATCTTCTTTGATTGTTTTTCCAAATTTATTAGAAAAGGCTCTTTCTTCTACTTGAACAATTTGAAATCCACTTATTCCATTTATTAACTCTTGAACTATTTTTCCGTTGTAAAAAGGTGTTTTTCTTACATTAGATTCTCTGCCCACCACTAAAATCATCTTACCATTCAGTTTCAGGGATTTCCAAAAACTTTCAATTGCTTCTTCCATATCAAGACAATATTGAATTACTGTTTTGAACCTATTACCTCGATTTTTACGATTAGAACCAAATTCAGAATGAGCAACTTTTAAAATTTCAAATCCAAAAGTTTCTATTATAGCTCTATAATTCTGATGATAATTAAATACATTTATATATGGAGGACTTGTGATTATTAAATCAATTTCCTCTTTTAGATGAAGATATGTAGTTCTTGAATCTTCTAAATTTGCTTTAATCTGTTCTTTTGAGTAAGGCAAACTAAGCAATGCTTTTTTTATATATGCATACGATTTGGCAAGAGATTCTTTTAGTTTTAACTTTTTATGCTTCTCTGATAAAAAAAGTAAATTCAATAGAATAATTCTCTCCGATTTAGAGGTTAAATCCGAAGATAAGTCTTTACAAAAATCAATTAAGTTAGAATAACTTACTCTGTATGAAGAGTCTTTAATAAATAAGTCTTGACCATTCAATTTTACTGTTTCAGCTTGAAACTTTTTTTCAAAAGATTTCAACAACTCATTTCTTTCATGTAATGTCTTATTACAAAACGAGAAAAATTTTGACATTGCATAAGCAGCAGGATTAATTTCAAATCCATATCCCTTCATTTCTTTTTTTGCTGCTTCAAACAATACTGTACCACTTCCTGAAAAAGGGTCCAATACTGCATAACCTTTTTTCCCAAATGATTCAAGCAGATATTCTACAAATTCTGGAGTAAATTGACCCCGCCAATTGAATAAGTTAGCCCTTTTCTTATCTAAAACGTCGAGTTTTCTCTGTGAAAACGTAATATTTTCTTTATTTTTTATCATCTCGGAAAGATAAGAAATTTTACTGGGATTTCGATTTTTTCTTGATTGGACAGAACTCAAAGGAATATCAACGCCCCACCAAGCACTTCATGTTAACGACTTCTA